>CALKDV010000059.1 GCA_938084085.1 uncultured Nannocystaceae bacterium | reverse complement strand
GTAGCCCGCGCTCCAACGCCCTCATCCGCGCCGATGTGATGGAGTGGATGGACGCCGCGATCGAGCGGGGTGAACGCTGGGACCTGCTCTTTATCGACCCTCCCACGTTCTCCAATTCCAAGCGGATGGAGGGGACCTTTGATGTGCAACGGGATCATGCGCACCTGTTGACGCAGGCGGGCCGCCTGATCGCGCCCGGGGGAGAGATCGTGTTCTCCACAAATCGGCGGCGATTTCGGATCGACGAGTCGCTGAGCGACACCATGACTGTGGAGGACATCACCGAGTGGAGCCTCCCCGATGACTTCACGCGTCAACGCAAGGCGCACCATTGTTTTCGGCTTCGGCCGCGCGAGGGATAGCGACGCCCGCTGCGCTCATGACTGAGGTGGCGGGGGCCCCTCGTCCATCGGCGCCTCTTCAACCTCCCACCGCTCAAACACGTCCGGCTCGTACTCGATCTCCGAGAGGAACCGGGACGGCCGAAGCAAGCGCGCCGGGCCCGCCGCGGCCTCCTCGATGGTGGGGTAGGTCAAATAAAGCTCGTCCGCGGCGCGGGTCACCCCCACATAAAACAGCCGCCGCTCCTCCTCGACCTCCGAGGGGACCTTGGCCGACATGGGCGACGGGAACTTGCCCTCGGCGAGGTGAATGAGAAAGCAGATCGGCCACTCGAGCCCCTTTGCCTGATGAATGGTGGTGAGGACGAGCTTGTCGTCCGGGGCGTCGGTGGCGAGCACTTGACTCGCGGAGATGCCCGAGATTAAGGCGAGCTCGGCCAGGAACGACGAGGCGTCGTCGTAGCGTTGGGCGAACGCGGCGAGGTTCTCGAGATCCTCGCGACGGTCTTTGGCGTTGGGGAAGGCCCGGTCGACGTACTCACCGTATTGTCCCTCGACGACCGCGCGGATGACCGCACCGGGCGACTGTTGCTCGGGAGCTTCGATGGTCTCCCACAAGGTGGCGAGGTGCCCGAGCGAGGACTTGCTGCGCGCCGAGCCCATGGCAGATCGCGCCCGCAGCGTCGACGCGGAGGGAGGAGGGGGGACCTCCTCGTCGCCAACCAGGGAGTCCATCACCTCTTGGGCGGTCTGCTGTCCGATCCCCGGCCACAGCTTGAGCAGCCGCATCCACGCGAGCTCATCTCGGGGGTTCTCTCTCGCGCGCAGGTACGCCACCACGTCCTTGACGTGGGCCTGCTCAAAAAAACGCACGCCGCTGCGAATCGCGTAGGGGATTTGTCGACGCGTGAGCTCGACCTGCAACTCCATGCTGTGGGCGTGATTGCGATATAGCACCGCGATCTTGCGCAGGGGGATCTGTTGGTCGTGATGCAGTTCGAGCACTCGCTGGGCGACAAATTCAGCCTGCTGGTAGGGGTCACGCAGCCGCAGCAGCGCGGGTTTCGGTCCGCTTTTCCGGACCGCCCGAAGCTCTTTTCGGTGCTGTTTACGGTTGTAGTCGATGCTTCGATTTGCGAGCGCGAGGACCTCCGGCGTCGATCGATAATTGATCGTGAGCTTCATGATCTCTGAGCCTGGATGTCGCACGTCAAACTGAAAGATCTTCGAGAAGTCTGCGCCGCGAAAGGAGTAGATCGACTGGGCGTCATCGCCGACGCAGGTGAGGCTGCCGTGCGCAGCAGAAACTTCGTCAACGATGGCGCCTTGGAGGGCGTTGATGTCTTGGTACTCGTCGACGAGGACATGCCGATAGGTCTCGCGCATCGCGTCCCCGACGTCGCGGAGCGACGGGTCCGTGAGCAGTTGGTACCATCCGGTGAGCAGGTCATCGAAGTCGCACACGTTGAGCTGCCGCTTGCGAGCCTCAAAACGGTTGGCGACCCGCTCGATGCTCCGCGCGTGGTCGAGGAACTTAGGAAACCGCGACTCAAGCGTCGCCTGAAGCGAGCATTGCATCCCTCGGCGGAGGCTCACGATGCTCGAGAGGACCTTCGGACTCGGGAAACGCCGTGAGGTCAGGAGCGTCGCCCCGAGCTCCGCGATGACGCTCGACAGCAGACCTCGCGCGTCCTCGGGATCGAGGATTCCAAAATCTGGGGTGAGGCCGAGGCGCTCCGCGTGCGTGCGCAAGACTTTGTTCCCCACGTGGTGAAAGGTGCCTGCCGCCGCGCGCCCCATGTCCATTGAAATCAGCCCCTCGACGCGCGCGGTCATTTCCTTCGCGGCGCGGTTGGTGAAGGTGACGAGCATCAGCCGTTCCGGCGGACAGCCCGTGGCGACGAGCCTCGCGACCCGGTAGGTGAGCGTCCTCGTCTTCCCGGTCCCTGCTCCCGCGAGGACGAGCATCCGTTGCGCGGGCGCCTCGACCACACGGCGCTGCTCGGGATTGAGATCCTTGTCGAGATCAAAGGGGATCCGCGCAGGTCCCGTGCGTTTGATGACGTACTTCACCGACCCCCGGTATGATCGCAGCGCTCGCGGGTTGTGTCCATCGGCCGCCGGCCAAAACGCTGTTGCATCTGCGGCCAGATGATGGATGATGCGGCCTTCGTGGAGACCCTCTCAGAGATCCTCTTGTCCAGCGAGCGCAAGGGCGCCGTCGTCTCAAGCACGGTCGAGCTCGTGGGTCGGCGCGTCTCGGCCACGAAAGGGATGGCTGGCATGGCAGCGCGGGGCGGGCTTGGAGTTGTGAAAAAAGTCAGCCCCACGTTTGTGGAGGACGCGGTGTCGAGCCTGCTCCCCGATTTCGTGCGTGCGCTGGAGCCCTTCTTCCTGGAGCACACGGCCACGGGCGCCGGCGCCTCCGAGTTTGGCGCGTTCCTTGGGGCGCGCGACGGCGCGGTCGCGGACGCGCTGTTGGAGGTGACAGACGGGAAGATCGATGGCGCGAGACCGGCGGTGCGATCGGCCTACCGCCGCATGCGCGGCGCGGCTCGCGACCACGTGTGTGGCGCCGTCCCTGATCTCGGTGAGGTCTTGGGCGCCCACCTTCGCTGAGGCTCGCGAGTCTGCCGAGACGCCGGCGCTCGCGGTCGGAGATCCCGGTCAGTTTAAGACGCGCAGCTTAGGGCGCCCATCGTCTGCGGAGCGCACGACGGGCAGCGCCGATGGTCGGCTCATCTCGGGGCGTTCGGTCCCGCAATTACGACCTCGGAGCCCGAGCTGCTCAAGCATCTTTAGGTCGTCGTCTACGGAGCGATTACCGGTGGTCAAAAAGTCTCCCACCATCATGCCGGAGGCGCCCGCCGCGAACATCATCGGCGTGAGCTGTCCGAGGTGCATCCGCCCGGCCGCGATGAAGATGTTCTGCCGGGGGAGGGCGATCCTGAAGCACGCGATGGCGTGCAGCATCTCAAGCGGTGTCATGGGCTCGATCTCTTCAAGCTTCGTACCTTCGATGCTGACGAGAAAATTTATCGGGACCTCGTCGACGTCGAGGTCTCGCAAGGCGACGGCCAACTCTGCGCGATGCACTGGGGCCTCACCCATGCCGACGATACCGCCGCTGCAGGTCCGAAGGCCGAGGTCTTTGGCGTTCTTAATGGTCTGGATGCGCTCGTCGTAGGAGTGCGAACTCACGATGCTGTCGAAGAACCCGCGGCCCGTCTCGAGATTGTGATTCAACTCTGTGAGGCCGGCTTCTTTGAGGCGCGCGAGCCCCTCGCGGGTCACGAATCCGAAGGATCCGTGGGCTTCGGTGTGGCCTGCGTCCCGCACCGCTTTCACGCCGTCCACCATTTTCTCAAGGGCGACGCTGTCGTCCTCAAGACCGCGTGTGGCGGTCACCAGCCCGAGCGCCGACGCGTGTTGGGATTGCGCCTTCGCGCTCGCTTCCACGATCTCGTCCGGCGCTAAAAAACGCTCCGGGGTGACGTGGGTGGAGAAGTGTTTTGACTGGGAACAAAATCCGCAGTCTTCAGGACATCCACCTTGCTTCGCGTTGACGATGGAGCACAGGTGCACCTCGTCGGCGAAGTACGAGCGACGGATTCGGTCCGCGGCGGCCATTAATTCCCAGGTGTCGACTTCGCCTGCGAACAGACGGGTCAAGGTTTGAAGGTCCGCGGCATCCGTTTCGCCCGCGAGGATGCGGTCCGCCAGCGCGTGGGGGGAGAGGGGGCTCAACTCCGACATTGGGTGGACCATAACAAATGAGCGAAGGGCTGGAAGCCCTTACAAGCGCGCTTGGCGTCGTATTGTGGCGCGCATTTGAATTCGCACCTGATCCTCATTTGGACCGTTGTGAGGCGGTTCAACCTGGCCATGGCATCGTGTAGGCTCCCGCTGAGGAGCGCCCCAATCATGGACGGACAGACCCGAGACCTACCCCCTCTCACGGAGGGCTTGAAGGCCGCGAGCCAAGACGAACTCGCCCACGCCTTCAAAGAGATGCTGAGGATTCGGCGTTTTGAAGAGAACGCCACCCGCGCCTACACGCGAGGGAAGATCAGCGGTTTTTTACACCTCTATATCGGCCAAGAGGCCATCGCCATCGGCACGAACCTCGCGATGCGCGAGGGAGATCGAATTGTCGCGACCTACCGAGATCATGGCTTCGCGCTCGCCCAAGGCTGCGACGCCACCGCGTGTATGGCGGAGCTTTTCGGGCGCAGCGGTGGACTCGTCGGCGGCGTCGGCGGCTCGATGCACTTCTTTGATCGTGACAAGGGGATGTGGGGTGGCTACGCGATCATCGGCAACCACGTCCCCCTCGCCGCGGGGCACGCCTTCGCGGCGAAGTATCTGTCCGACGGGAAGGTGACGATTTGCTTCCTCGGAGATGGCGCCGTGGGAATCGGCCCGACGCACGAGGGCATGACCTTGGCCGGGCTGTGGGGTCTGCCCGTCGTCTTCGTGGTGGAGAACAACCGCTACTCGATGGGGACGCCGCTGGGGCGGACGCTCCCCGTGGAAGACATCACGCTCCGAGCCCAGGGTTACGGCATGGAGAGCGACCGGTTTGAGGTGACGGATCCTTTCCAGGTGCGAGACCGATTGAAGGTGGCGGTGGATCGCGCGCGTGAGGAGTCCAAGCCCACGCTGATCGAGCTGCTCACGTATCGTTTTCGAGGCCACTCCATGAGTGACCCGGGCAAGTACCGCACGAAGGCAGAGCTAGATGGGTTCCGCAACCGCGACCCCATGGAGATGACCCGCCGCGCGTTGATGGAGCTTCACGGCGTGAGCGAAGACGCGCTCGAGGCGGTCGACGAGGCGATCATCGAGGAGATGGACGTGGCGATGGCGTCTGCGGACGCGTCGCCCCAGCCGGTGCCCGAGCATCGCTTCAAGAACGTATACGTGGAGGAATAATCATGGCTGTTTTGCAGATTCGAGAGGCGATTCGTGACGCGATGCGTGAGGAGATGCTCCGGGATGACCGCGTGTTCTTGATGGGTGAAGAGGTCGGCCATTACGAGGGCGCGTACAAGTGCAGCCAGGGGCTGCTGAAGGAGTTTGGCGAGAAGCGGGTGATTGACACACCGATCACAGAGACCGGGTTCGCAGGCGTAGGGATCGGCGCGGCGATGTGCGGGCTACGTCCGATCATCGAGTTTATGACCTTCAATTTCTCGGCGGTCGCCTTCGATCAAATCATCAACAACGCGGCGAAGATCCACCACATGACAGGGGGGCAATTCCACGCGCCCATGGTGTTCCGCGGACCCAACGCGGCGGCGCACATGCTGGGTTCTACGCACAGCCAAGCCTTCGACACCTTCTACGCGCACATCCCGGGGCTCAAGGTGGTCTCCGTGGCGACACCCAAGGACGCGAAGGGGCTGTTGAAGGCCGCGATTCGGGATCCGAACCCCGTAATTTTCTTTGAGAGCGAGGTTCAGTACGGGGTCAAGGGAGAGGTGCCTGAGGACGAATATTTGATCGAGCTGGGCGTCGCCGACACCAAGCGGGAGGGGGCCGACGTGACCTTGCTGTGCTGGGGCCAGTCCGTGGCCATCGCGCTCGCGGCCGCAGAACTCGCCCAGGAAAAGGGTCTCGACGTGGAGGTTATCGACCTTCGCAGCCTGCGACCCCTCGATGAGCAGACCATCTTTGATTCGGTTCGAAAGACCAACCGCGCCGTCGTGGTGGAGCACGGTTGGCCCTACGGGGGGGTGGGGTCCCATCTCATCGCCCGGATCCAGGAGGAGTGTTTTGACGCACTCGACGCGCCCGTGCTCAAGGTCTGCTACGAGGATCTCCCCATGTCCTACGCTGAGAATTTGGAACATCTCACGATTCCGCAACCGTCTCAGGTCCTTGAGGCGCTCGAAGAGGTGAGCTATCGGGGCTAAGATGATCCAGCGCGAGCCCCATCGCGCAGAGAACCAGAGGAGCGAATTGCAATGCCAGTAGTCGTCGAACTTCCCCGCTTGAGTGACACCATGGAAGAAGGAGTGGTCGCCAAATGGCTGATCAAGGAGGGTGACAAGGTCAAACGCGGCCAGGTCATCGCCGAGATCGAGACCGACAAAGCCACCATGGAATTTGAGTCTTTTGACGCCGGCACAGTGTTGAAGTTGGTGGCGGGAGAGGGCGAGACGCTCGCGCTCGGCTCGCCGATCGCCGTGCTTGGCAAGGCAGGGGAGGACCCCGCGTCCGCGCTGGCGTCCGCGACCAGCGCAGCCTCGGCCACGCCCGCGCCGGCGGAGGAGGCCGCTCCCGTGGCGGCGTCCGAGAACGCCGGGCCTGCGACGGCGCCCGCGCCGGAGGTGACCTCACCAGCGCCAGCGGCCGTCTCTGTCTCCGATGATGAGCGCCGGATCCCGGCGTCGCCGGTGGCGCGGCTGATCGCGCGGGAGGCGGGCATCGACCTCCGCGTCGTGTCCGGCTCGGGACCGCACGGCCGCATCGTCAAGGCAGACGTGGAGGGGCACGCCAACAGCGCCTCGACCTCGACACCCGCAGCGAGCCTCAGCGGTGATAAGGATGAGTACGGACGCCCTTACGCCACTCGTGGAGATGTGGTGCAACCGATCTCGCAGATGCGCAAGGCCATCGTCCGCAGCATGACGGCGAGCAAGTTCAGCGCGCCGCACTTCTACCTGACGATGGACGTGGAGATGGATGCCGCTGCGAAGTTTCGTAGCGAATGCAATATGTCGATCACGGGCACAAAAATCTCCTTCAATGACCTCGTGGTCGCGGCGGCGGCGCGGGCCCTTCGTTCCCATGCACGCGTGAATTCTGCGTATACGGAGCAGGGAATTGTGGAGCACGGTGACATCAATATCGGCGTCGCTGTCGCCATTGACGACGGTCTCGTCGTGCCGGTGGTCCGGCACGCCGAGCAGAAGACGCTCACGGCCATCTCTCAAGAAATTCGCAGTCTCGGCAAGCGCGCGAAAAACAAGGAGCTGCGACCTGCGGAGATGCAAGGCGGGACGTTCACCGTCTCCAACCTCGGGATGTTTGGCATCGACGAGTTCACCGCGGTCATCAACCCCGGAGAGGGCGCGATCATGGCGATCGGAGCCGTCCGGGAGGAGCTGGCGCTCGATGATGACGGCAACGTGACTCGGTGTCGGCGGATGAAGGTGACCTTGTCCTCGGATCACCGCGTCATCGACGGCGCCGTGGGGGCGCGGTTCTTGGGCACGTTCCGGGACAACCTCGAACATCCAATGCGCATGTTCGCCTAGGAACTGCGTCGCGACCTGTCGGTCCCGCCCGGCACCTGGCGTGCCGTCGGCTCCTACTTCCAGGAGACGACGTAGGAGCTCATGTTGATGTTCGCCCCGCCGCTCGTCCCCGCGTCGTTGGCCCCGTACCATCCCCGGTAGTCGAGGTTGTTGTCGGCCCCCAGCGTGACCACGTCGGTGACATCTTGCATCCAGGGCTGGACACCCCAGCCCGGACACCACGCGGCGCGCCCGAAGTACCAGCTGCCCCACTGGTTTGGTTGCACGCCCTGGGCGGTGAGTCGCGCGCAGCCCCAGATATCTGAGTTGCTGGTGAGGGGTTGATAGTCGACCTCGAAGGCGTCGGCGCCGTTGACGGTGAACTCGTGGCGGTGATTGCAGTACTCGGCGCACTGCGATCCGTCGATGCCGTGCCCCGTGACCACGGTGACGAGCTCCACTTTCTTTGCGTCGGCGGGCGGCGCGTAGGTGAGCGTGTTCTTGTTGTCGTTGTACGCTGCGTCGAAGGTGCCCCCGCCCCATAAGAACTGGATGTCTTGGGGGCGCATGCCCTTGTCGGTGTTTCGGAACCGAAAATACAAATTGGTCTCGAGGGGATCGGGGTCGGAGGGAGGGTTCCACTCCACGCGGATCTTGCGAGTTCCGCCGTCTTGCAGGTACGCGAGGAACGGGCTCGCCTCGAGAAACGCCCGGGTTGGGCGCCAGTAGGAGGTGATGACGCGGCCGAGCAGTCGCCGCTCCGTGCAGGCATCATCGAGGCAAAGCTCCACGCCCGCGATGCGATCCCAGTCGGGGCAGCTTCCGCGGTATGGATGGTTGCCGGGGCACTCAAGATTGAGCTCGATCTCCATGGTGTCGAAGGTCTGCATGGTGGCGGCGTCGGGGAAGGTGACATCGATGATCGCGCTGCCAGTGGTCGAGTGCACGGTGTCCTCCGACGCGGTGACGATCGTGACGGTGTCCTGCTCGGCGGCTCGTTTCTTCGCCACCTCGACCTCGTAGTTGAAGTAATGCGGCGGGAAGGCTGCGCTGTGGAGCTGCGGTGAGGAGTTCGAACCCGAGGTGAAGACGTTGAGCCATCCACCTTCTCGAATTCGCTGAAAACGATCGATGGCGACGCAGAGGCTGTCACTTTGCCCAGGGAGGGAGGTCATCCAGCCTGGCAGTTCGACGCCGGGGGTGACGATATAGTGCATCCGGTTCGACCATTTGTCGTAGAACTCCGCGCCTTGGCCCATGAGATAGGTCTCGATGCCCGCGGCGATGGGGATGACTGCGTCCTCGGCCTCGGCCTCCACGTCGGATTCGATGGAGTAGAAAAAGAACCGGGCGTTGTCGGGGGCGTCCTCAAAGAACCCCGCGATGTCCGCCGGGAGGGGGTTAAAGAGCGTGGAATTGTACGAGACAAAGAAATAGCTCTCGCAGCCGCTCCAGTCGTCCGCCAGGGAGAACTCGCCCCGGAGCGTCGTGACCGAGAAGTCTCCCGCTTTCTCCTCCCACGTGGTGCCATTGGCTGAAGGATCGAAGTCGACCACGTAGTCGCAGTCCACCGCGTCACCGTCGCCGTCGCCGTCACCGTCACCGTCACCGTCGCCGTCACCGTCACCATCGCCGTCACCGTCACCGTCACCAGCGTCCTCAGTGGAGCTTTCGGCGGAGGAAGACTGGGCGTCGCCACCCTTGTCGCCACACGCGAGGAGGGTGCTCATCGTCAGCAAAACCAGGAGCGGGCGAGAAAGACCGGCAGATTCAAGCGTATACACGCGACCATTGTACGCCGGCCATGAAGAACCTCAA
>CALKDV010000058.1 GCA_938084085.1 uncultured Nannocystaceae bacterium | reverse complement strand
GGTATCATCCGAGTTGATGGAATACGTCCGGAGTCTCCGTCAGATTTTTCAAGAGAGCATCTTCAGGATTCCCGATTATCAACGGGGATATGCGTGGGAATCCCGAACCGAGGGTCGTTTCGGCGGGGGTAGCGCGGCGCTTTCGATTTTGTTGTCCAACGAGCGCAACGACCCTCGGTGAAGGGCGAGATGTCGAGCGCGATGCTCCCTCGCCGCATCGAACACGGTGATTTCGTGCCCCGCACGCGTCGGGGTCGCGGGGGGGGGGGTCGTTGTGGCCGGACCCGATGCGTGGAGGGGTGGGCGGCGCTGGAGATGCAGGGATTCGCCCATCCTCTCCGTTCCCCGTATCATCTCGGCGTCGTGGAAGATCTCGAGATCACGCCCCGACTGAGTGTGCCCGCCCGGGCGCTTAGTTGGACTGCGAGTCGCGCCTCGGGGCCGGGTGGGCAAAACGTGAATCAGGTGGCGACAAAAGTGGACCTGCGCCTCGATCTTGAGGCTTGTCCCGCGCTCACCCCGGAGATCAAAGCGCGACTGAGGAGGCTGGCGCGTAATCGTTTTGACGCGGAGGGAAGGGTGCTCGTGATGAGTCAGGCCAGCCGGAGCCAGGAGGCGAATCTGCGCGACGCCCGGGAAAAGCTCGCAGCGCTCGTCAAAAGTGCGGTCGTGCGTCCCCGCTCGCGACGCGCGACCCGCCCGACTCGGGGGTCGGTGCGTCGAAGGCTTGAGGGAAAGCGTCAGCACGCGGAGAAAAAACGTGGCCGCGGCAAGATCAAAGATCGGGAGTGAGTTCGCTCGAAGGCGCGCGCGCCGTCTTTGGCGCGGTTGTCGCCGATGCGCGGCGAAGCCCCATAGAATCGCACGTTGATTCGGACCGGACTCCTACAGAGTCGTACGGGGACGGGAGTACGTCACGGCCTCAGCGCGTGCTGCCGTGAGGCTCTCGATTCGGTTGACCTGGTTGGAGCTCTTCAGCAAACGGATGAGCGGGGAGGACGTGGACGTGGCTGCCGCGAAAACCAGCGCCAAAGAGGCCAGATCAGGCGTGGGCGTGGCAAAGGCCGCGCTGCGGGTGTCGTCATGGCCGAAAAAAAAGAGCAAGGTGGAGGCTCAGCTCGGGGTGATGACAGCGGGGTCGACGAAGACGGCCCACAGACTCCAAAACGCGCACGACGAGCTCGTGGACCAGAAGGGCGGAATTCAGAGCTTCCCATCTCGGGGCACTTTTCTTTGTTTCTCGAGTCAACGCTCCAACAGTGCCACGATATGGGCATCCGCGGCCTCACGGTGTGCTGGCTCGGTGCGTCGGGGGACGGCGGGGCGGTCTGGCGAGGCGCGTCGCGCATGTCGCGTAGTGTTTGCCGGCGTCGCACGAGGCCCAATCAGCCGTGTGTGCGAATCTGACGCCATTCTTCCGCCGCGGTCGCGATGTTCGCGGATCCGAGCCCTGCAGAATCCGGTTCTTGCGCCATCCTTGGTGAGCGCGCGGCGCCGCGAGGACCTTGATGGCACTTCTTCCGAAAATTATGCTGATGGCCGCATTGTTGGCTCCCGGTCTCGATCCCACGGCCGAGGAGGTCCGGGATCTGTTCGAGCAGGCGTCTGTGCAGTACGAGACGGCCGAATACAAAGGCGCGGTCACCCTGTTTACGGAGGCGTATCGGCGGTCGGCGAGCATCCAAGACGAGGAGCTGCGAAGCCTGGTCCAGGCGGCGCTGTTTTTCAACTTGGCGCGCGCGCACTCCAAATCCTATCGCATCGACAAAGAACCGGAGCACCTGCTGCAGGCGGAGGACCTGCTCAACAAGTATCTCAGTCAGACAGCGGACTTGGCCGACAAGCAAAAGGCGGAGGAGTTCCTGGAAGACACTCGGCGAGAGCTCGCACGGTTGGAGGCGCTCGCGGCCGAAGCGGAGAGATCCTCAGACACACGAGGTGGTGGCGGGCGACGCGAAGACTTTGATCGATCGGTTGGCCGCGGTTCCCTCGCCACGGGCGGCACGTTGATCAGCTTGGGCGTACTCGGCGGCGGGGCGGCCATCGCGGGGGCGGTGCTCGCGAGCCAGGCGACACAAGAGTACGCGGACGGCCCCAGCCGCGAGGAACGCGACGACGCGAGGGCGAAAGGGGATCTTGGGGATCAAATGATTCTGGCGGGGTCGATCACCGCGGGCGTCCTCATCACCTCCGGGATCGTCTTCACCGCGGTGGGCGGAGCCAAGCGGCGACGTGTCCGCTCGACCGCGTGGGCGACCCCTGAGGGCGCAGGGCTCACGATCATGGGGAGATTTTAGTTATGGCGAATCATCTCCAGAAGTTGTTCGGGTGCGTATTGCTGTTGCTGCCGTCTTGTTTTCAGGCGCAGAGCACGTTTGGATACCCCTGCGTGGTCAACGAGGATTGCGACGGAGGCCAGCTGTGCGTCGCGGGGGTGTGCGAGTCTGCGTTCGGCGTCGCAGACTCGACCGGCGGGACCACGGGGGACGCCACCGGCGACTCCATGGGGGAGACCACATCCGCGCCAGACGACTCGTCCTCGGAGTCCACGGGTGAGCCTTCCGACGACGGCGCAAGCGACACCGGAGGCGAGACGATGGAGGCCATGGCGCGACTCGTCCACGCCGCGCCAGACCTGGGACCTGTCGACGTGTACGCCGCCGGGGACAGCGTGCCGCTCGTGGGGGGGCTCGACTATGCAGATGCCTCCGATTGGCTGACTGTGGACGCCGGGGACTACACCTTCGAGTTCCGCGCGGGGGGGGCGGATCCTGGTGAGCCGGCCCTCTTTGTCAGCGAGGTGGTCACGGTGGTCGAAGGAGCGTCCAATTCCATCGTCGCTGCGGGGTTGACCATGGGCGCGGCAGACGACGAACTGCGACTGGTCACCGTGCAAGAAGAGTGGGGCACCAGCCTCGCGGACAGAGCGCGCATCCGGGTGATTCACGCGGGCTCGGACGCGCCGAGTCTCACGGTCGCGGGATTGGAGGGGCCGGACTTCATCGTCGATCGATTCGACGGGAGCGACCCTGATGGCGTAGCCATCTCCACCACGGGCGGAGACCGGATCGAGCTGCTGGATAGCGACGGCCTGCGCACCTCGTTCACGACACCCCCCTTGATTGAGGGGGACCAGGTCTTGCTCGTGGCGACCGGCTTGTTCGGCTCGCTGGCGCGGGAAGAGGACGGGTTCGCGCTCGTCGCCGTGGGGGATCAAGGCGCGTTGGGGAGAATCCGCCAGGATCCGCAGGTGTTCACCGTGCATGGTGCACGCGACGCGGCGGTGCTCGAGAACTGTACGGGCACGGGCGGGACCGCCGTGGCGGCAAATCTCAGCTACGGGGAGGTGCAAAACGCCTTCGTGTCGCCAGGAGAGTACAACTTCGAGGTCCACAATTACCCCTCAGGGTGTACCGGCGCGTTGAATCCTGGAGGCACCGCCTCAGGCCCGCTCGAGGCGGGAGAGCGCTATATGTTGCTGCTCACCGGCGAGGTCACCCCGGTGGACATGGAGCCGGGGATCCAGGTCGCTCCGTTTCAAGAGCGGTTCACCCTCGACGGTCAAGGTGTCGCCCAGGTCCGGTTCATCCACGGCGCCTCGTTCACCCAGATCTACGTGGGCGCTGTGACGGATGGAGAAATCAAGGAGGCAGACGTTTTGACCGCGCCCATTGCGTGGCGCTCGGAGAGCCAGGAGCAGACGTTGCCGGAGGGGTCCTATGTCCTCGGAGCGGCCGACGCCGGTATCCCCTTTGCGCCACCGCTGAGTCCGCTGGTCACGTTTGACGCGGGCGTGTCCGCGGGTGCCAGGCTGTGGGGGATCGTGACGGGAGACCCTTCCATCGACGATGCAGACGACCAGTTTTTACAGGTCATGATTGTGAACACCGCAGTCCCAGGCTGGTCGATCGGGCTCATCGATGTGAACTGAGGCTGGTCCCTTAGGTCGACATAGTGTCGCTCAAGAACGCCGCGGTACTCGCCGCGACCGAGCAGGGGTCGTCCATCCACGGGAGGTGCCCGAACTCTGGGAGCATCTTTAAGGTCGCGTTGGGCATGGGAGCGACGGTGTTATCGGCGACCTCGCGCCCGCCAAAGCCGTCGTCTTCACCCCACAAAAACAGGGTCTCAGCCTCTACCGCCCCGAGCAAGGACGGTGGGAGGCCCGCCGTGGGATCGAATGATTTTGGGTTCAGCGCCGCGGCGATCATGTCAAAGTCGTTCCTCATCGTATGTGTATAGCGATGAAGATCCGCGTACCAGTCAAAGAAGGAGCTTGGGATTCTCCCGCGATCGAGGCTCGCGCCATGACCGATTTTCCGCATGATGTCGTCATTGGCTTTTCGGCTCGGTGGCAGCCTCGAAATCAGCCAGCGCAACGGGCGAATCTGGATCGCTCTCATGAAGTCTGGTGTGCGCATCCCCGGGGCGAACGCGGGGCACGCCATCTGGACCATGCGGTCGACACGATCCGGGGTCGCGGCCGCAGACCGAAGCGCCATAAATCCGCCGAGTTAGGAGGCGACAACATGTGCCCGTGATAGCTCAAGTCCGTCGAGCACCTCGGCCACGAAGCGATCTGCGACATCGCACAATTCGTCCGGTCGCAGGACGCGATCGTCACTGAGCCCTGTGCCGGGTCTATCGACCAAGAAACAGCGGAATCCGTCGAGATGCGGGATGAGCGGGGCCCAAGTGCTCCCCGAATTCGGGGCGCCGTGAATGAACAAGACCGGATCGCCTTCACCAAAATCCTGAATCCGAACATTTGTTTGGGTGCTCGGGAGATGGACGCGCCGTTCTCT
>CALKDV010000057.1 GCA_938084085.1 uncultured Nannocystaceae bacterium | reverse complement strand
AAGGCCGCGCGCATGAAGGGCGTGACAGGTGAGAACCTGCTTCAGCTCCTCGAGCGTCGGCTCGACAACACCGCGCTGCGCTCGGGCTTCGCCTCGAGTCACGCAGAGGCACGTCAGCTCGTGCGTCACGGACACTTCCTCGTCAACGGGAAGAAGGTCAACATCCCCAGCTACCAAGTACGGCCTGGTGATGTGATCGAGGTTCGTGAGAAGTCGCGGAAGGTGCAAAAAATCACCGACGCGCTTGGCAACCTGGATCGTTCCCCGCTCCCCGCGTGGATCGAAATCGACCGTGACAAGTGCACGGGCAAAATCACCGCACTCCCAACCCGCGCCGACTCTTCGGCAGATATCGACGAGCAGCTCATCGTAGAGCTCTACTCGAAGTAAGGAGCCACAGATATGCAGCAGGATTTCAGCACACGGTCCCGGAACTGGCGCGATCTCATTCGCCCCAAAATGTTGGAGCAAGAGAACGTCACCGAGAACTACGGCAAGTTCACGTGCGAGCCGCTTGAGCGCGGGTACGGGATCACCCTGGGGAATAGCCTCCGCAGGGTGCTCTTGAGCTCTCTTCAAGGCGCGGCTATCACGAGCGTCCGCATCTCGAATGCGGTCCACGAGTTCGCCAGCATCGATGGCGTCGTTGAGGATGTCACAGACATCATCTTGAACATCAAGGGTCTTCGACTCGGGATGAAGGATGAGACCCCTCGCGTCCTCGTGCTCGACGTCAACAAGTCCAAGGTGGGCGACGACGGCAAGGTGCTCGGCAAACACCTCGAGACCCCAGAGGGGGTGGAGGTGCTCGACCCCGAACACCACATCGCTACGCTGAGCCCTTCGGGCGACGCGATGCTTCGTATCGAGATGACCTGCATGATGGGTCGCGGATACGCCACCGCGGACGAGAACAAGACCGAAGGGATGCCCATTGGTGTGATCCCGATCGACTCGCTGTTCTCGCCGATCCGTAAAGTGAACTACCGCGTCACCAACGCGCGCGTCGGACACCGCACGGACTACGATCGCCTCATCCTTGAGGTGTGGACAGACGGCTCTGAGAAGCCCGACGACGCGCTCGCGTTGGCGGCGAAGATCCTCAAGGAGCAGCTGGCCATCTTCATCAAGTACGAGGACATGGAGGAGCAGGTGGTTCCACAACAGACGGAGCGCGATCGAATCAACGACGTGCTTTGGCGCTCGGTGGACGAGCTCGAACTCTCCGTTCGATCGGCCAACTGCCTCCAAAATGCAAACATCCATTACATCGGGGACCTCGTTCAGCGCTCCGAATCTGAAATGCTTAAGACCAAGAACTTTGGTCGAAAGTCGCTCAAGGAGATCAAAGAGATCCTCGGGCAGATGGGGCTCAGCCTCGGCATGAAGGTCGACGGCTGGCAAGGCCCTAACGGTCAAAGAGAGGACGGCTAAGTCATGCGTCACCAAAAGTCAGGTCGAAAATTCGGCCGCAGCTCATCTCACCGAAAGGCCATGTTTCGAACCATGGTCACAAACCTGCTGGAGCATGAGCGTATCCAGACCACCGAAGCGAAGGCCAAAGAGCTTCGCGGCGTGGTCGAGCGCACCATCTCCATCAGCCTTCGCCTCGGTGATTTGCTGGAGAAACCCAAGGCAGATCGTAGCCGTGAGGAGCACATGCGAGTGGTCCACGCGATGCGTGAGGCTTCGAAGATGATTCGGACCCGAGAGATGGTTCACAAGCTCTTCGAAGAGATTGCACCGGCGCTTAAGGGGCGTCCCGGCGGATACACTCGGGTGATCAAGCTTGGACAACGCGAGGGCGATGGCGCCTCGATGGCGTTGATCGAATTGGTCAGTCGCAAGGACGCAGCATCTGTGGCGGAAGCCTAGGATCATCGTTCGGAGTCCACCTGGGGACTTCTGGGGAGAGGCGCTCACGAGTTCGTGGCGCCTCTTTTCATTGGTTCATACGCGCTAGCACGCGGGGAAGGGTGGTACGAGTTGTCGTTTTATTGACACTTCGATCTCTGACCGTAAGGTCACAGTGGTCGAGATGTGGGATGAATTGAGGCAGCGTGAGGTGGGGCAATGGTGCTGCTAGGGGCAGTTTTGGCCTCAGCGCGGATGGCGTTGGTGGCAGCGGGGCTGTTGGGTGTTGCGCTCTTCGTGTCGGAAAAGACATCCGGAAGAGCTGCGCAACCCCGTCGAACCATTCGCTTGGGTGAGGCGCACCAACTGCATGTTGTCGAGTTGGAGGGCCATCGTTTCCTCGTGGGCACAGGCCCGGGCGCGGCGCCATCTCTCGTGCGAGAGCTTGACCCATCAAAGACCACTGAGGCTCCACGCGAGGATGTGGTGAGGCCGCAGCCTCAGGAGACGCGCCCATGAGCGACGGCGGTGGATTCGTGTCGCTGTTTTGGCTTTTGTTGATTCTCGGTCCTGTATTGTTCGCGGTCACCACCTGCTTCGCGAAGGTGACCCTGGTCCTCTCTGCGCTCCGGCTGGGGATCTCTCCGCGAGGACTCATCCCGTGGTCCATCGTCGCGAGCTTGTCGCTACTGGTCTCGCTGGTCATCATGACGCCCACCATGGAGGCGATGTGGCCGCCTCTTCAAGCGGTGTGGGCGGCGTTGGCTGAGGGTGGAGGTGCGCGGGGTGCTACGGGGGTGTGGGAGGTCGCGCGCCCGCTGGCCTCTGGCGTCGCGGCACCGTTGGTGGAGTTCATGGTGCGCCACACGGATCCTGAGGTGGTGACCGCCTTGCGCGGTGTTGGGGACGGCCTCGTCCAAGGCCCTGGCGCCATCGCGCTCGCGTTTTTGATCAGTGAACTCACCTCCGGATTGGCGCTAGGCGTGATGGTGCTCGTGCCTTTTGTGGCCGTGGATCTCGTGGTCAGCCAGGTCCTCGGCTTTGTGGGTGGTGGCGAGCAGCTGAGCGTGCACGTGGCGTTGCCAGCGAAAGTCGCGGTATTTCTGGCCGCGGGGGGGTGGACCCAACTCATCACGTCGCTTTGGGGGGGATACGTGTGAT
Source organism: uncultured Nannocystaceae bacterium (assembly GCA_938084085.1). Taxonomy (GTDB): domain Bacteria; phylum Myxococcota_A; class Polyangia; order Nannocystales; family Nannocystaceae; genus JAAZXR01. Next base: position 5,242 of record CALKDV010000057.1, on the reverse strand, counting down.
CTCTTCAGGCTCGGAACCCCTCGACTTCTTTGTCCAAGGACTTCGCGTGGCGGCGCTGCTTCTGGTGCCCATCGCCGCCCTCGCGACAGGGCTCTCTGCGTCGGCGTCCTACGCCTGCGGTCGCTTGCAAATCCAAGACCCAGGGCTCCTTCGTTTTGTTCGACTGATCGGCGTCATGATCGCGGTGGTGCTGGGAGGAGAGCTGGTCTGGGTAGAATTGGAGACCCTGACATCGGAGGGCTTGCGGGCGGGGGCGTCGGTCGCGGGGGCGAGGTGATCACCGCGCTCGCGTGGGCGTCGGCGTCGGCGAGATTGACGGGGCTGCTGATGGTGCACCCGCTTTGGCGCGCTAGCTTCCCTCGCGGCGTTGGACTCGTGGTCGCGGCCGCGTTCGCCATCTCACTCATCGGAGCCGCCATACCGCTTGAGGTGCTGTTTGTTGACAGCGCAGGCATCCTCGAACTGCCGACGAAGACGCCGAGTCTATCCACGGCGTCGCTTGCGGCGACGCTCGGGGTGGAGTTCGCGCTCGGCACTATCCTTGGAGCTTGGGTTTCGCTCCCCTTCCTCGGCGTCGTCGGGGGCGTTCGATGGGCCGGCAGCGCGGCGGGCTCTCGAGGCGTTTTGCGGCGTCCGTGGGTTCGGCTGCACCTGTTGCTAACTGGATGGCTGTTTGTCGCGACCGCGCCCGCGACAACAGGCATTGAAGGGCTGCTCCGACTGTCCGGCTTGCGCGCGGCAGGCGGCCTGCAAGCGCACGAACTCCTCGCACTCCTCGGCGACACCGAGGGGCTGCTCGACGCGCTCAAGGTGCACGCGGAGGCGAGCCTGCTCTTGGCCGTCACGGTATGCGCACCCGCGATCGTGGCGGGCGCGGTGGTGAACGCCATCGCCGATTTAGGGGCGGTCGGCCAGCCCCGCTTCGGCGCAGACATCGAACCAGCGAGACGCAGCGTCGCGATGGTCGTGATGGTCGTTGCGTGGACCGCGTCATGGGGCCTCGCGTCCGAGGAGCGCGCGTGGACGTTGGCGCCGGGGGTCGAGCGCCTGGATGGCCCAGAGTGATCGCGGCGGGGCGACGAGGCTCGCGCTTGAGCGACCGCCGCGCGCGTGCGATCATCAAGGGGTGGACGGTGCAGCTCCTAGGTGTCGCTGGCGACGGACGATGATGATGTCGTTCGCGGTCGTCACCTCAAGCTGTGGTCCGAGTGAAGAGTTGGCACCCTTCGCGCGGCTGTACCAGCCATCTGGACTGGCGGTGGCACCCGGAGGTCGCTATCTGACGGTCGCGAACGGCAACCTGGATGGGCGATGGGACGCCTCCTCGGTCGTCTTTATCGATCTTGAGGGTCTGGCCCGAGGGATCGCCGCGCCGCTCCCAGCGGAGGCGGAGCGTTCGACGGTGCTCCCTTGCATCGCAGGCGCGAACCCCTCAGAGCCCGCGCGATGTTCGGCGTCGCTCTTGATCCCCACCGACGCCTCTTTTGCGGTCACCAGCGGCGCGGCGTCGGTGGCCTGGCAGCAGACCTTGGGACCGGACACGAGCTCCCGGCTCTTCGTGGTGAGCAGGGGGGGCGCGGGGCAGGTGGTGTGGGGTGATATCCGGGGACTCTCATCAGACCAGCCCTCAGTGGAGTGTGGGCAGGGGGCGGGCAGGCGCTGCGATGAGGCTCACACCGTCGCCGGTGTAAGCGAGAATCCAGCGAGCATTAACGTCTCCCCGGGAGGGGTCCCCATCGCCGTCATTCCTCATCTTGAAGGAGGGCGGCTCACCTTGTTGGACTTGCAGGCGCCCGGCGGTCCCGCGGTCGTCGACGTGGAGTCCGGATTCTTTCAACCGGATCCTACGAGCGGCACAGAATTGGCGGGTGGCTTTGAGGTGGTGTTGCGCGCGTGCACGTTGCCTGACAACGCGCCCGTGAGCACCCTGGATTGTGAGCGGCCGATGCTGTATGCGTCCGAGCGGTACTTTTGGGGTCTGAGGAGTTTTGGGGTCGCCCTCGGGTTGGACATCCTAGTCCCTGGCAGCCGCATCGAACTCGAATCCAGCGCGAGCGTGCAGACACCAACCCGACCGATCGGCGGGGGCCTGGCGTTTGAAGACCCCGCGATTGGTCACCACCTCTTGTACGTGCAGACCACCCCGCCGACCTTGCTGCGAATTGACACATCCATCGATGAGAAGGGCCAACCAGTGGATAAGATCATGGCCAGCTTGCCCGTGTGTGCCAACCCCAACCACGTCGAAGTGTTCACTCCAGAGACGGGAGAGCGATTGGCCTTGGTCAGCTGCTACGACGCGGATCGTGTGGCGATAATCTCGCTCGATACATGGAGCCAAATAGCGGCGGTCGAGACCGGGGGAGGCCCCGATGAGATCGCCGTGGATCTAGCGAGGCGGCTCGCTTATGTTGCAAATGCAAAAGATTCATCGTTGTCCGTGGTGTCGCTGGACGCCGGCTCGCCCGGCTATTTGAGTGAGTTGGCACGCGTGGGGCCATAAGAGACCATGCAGGGCCGTTTGAGCGGACGCTGGCGCGCCGCCATACCGTGGGGTGTCCTGCATGGGGCCGTGTTGAGCGCGCCGGTCCTCGGGCCTCAAGACTGCACGAAGATGGTCGAATCGTAAAAGGATGCGAACACCTCGAACACCGCGACATCATCGGATGTGGTCCGCCGCCTTGCTGGTGGGATCCCTGATGGTAGGGGGCTGCGACGCGGTCCCGAGCGACACCTATCACACCCGCGTCATGTATACCTCCGAGGACGCGAGTTTCTCCATGGAGTTCATCTCACCGCCGTGGGAGTTAAGGACAGAGACCTCTACGTCGGCGCGACTCGAGATCGCGACGGAGATTTTTGGCGCATCCATCGAGGACGCGCCGCCGACCCACGTTTTGATCGCGGGTGCCGTGGATGGTGCCGCGGGATTCGACAGTATAATTGAAGAACTGGGGTTTGGAGACCTCGGGCCCGACATACCTGACATCCCCGACATCCCCGACATCCCCGACATCCCCGACATCCCGGGAGAGGAAGAGACGGGCATTCCCGCCTATCTCCTCGACGTTGATTTGTCGAATCACCGCGACGTCGCGTTTGCCGAGCTCCGCTATTTGACGGAGGAACTCGGGGGGCTGGTGGTCAACGGGCTCACCGCCTTCGTCACCGACGCGGGAGAAGGCGGCGTTGTGTTTCAGGTGGGCATCGAGCCCGGGGTGTTCGTGCGGAGCTTCTACTTCGATCGCGGCCAAGACGCGGCGCTTCGGATCGGTGTGGCTTCACTTTTTCAGCTTCAGACGATCGACATGGACCTGATGATCAAGCGGGTTCAAAGTGATCGGAGCATGGAGGCGCCATCTCAATGAGTGTCGTCGCGAGCCTCGTGAGCCTGTTCTTGTGGATGGGTCCACCCTCGCTGCCGCCAAAGCAGGGTGCACGGGAGCCCGCCCCTGAGCCGCCTGCGCGCGCCGCTGGAGCGCCAGAGGGCGCACCGGTCGACAGCGAGGTGGATCTCCCACGGGAGTTCCAAGACCCTGCAATGCTGGCCGCGACCATCGAGGCGGAGCCCGACAAGCCAGTTGTCGTGGTCGCGCCGGACGAGCCTCCCGTGGTGGGCCTCGTCGGTGATCCTCGGCCAGACCGTGGCGCCGTCGTGCAAGGTGCTACCGGTCCGGGGGTCCTGGAGTACGAGACCCTCACCGCCGTGCGGACGGCGGAGCCCGCACAGCCGAGCGCCAAATTAACCTTTCAGCGAGGGATGCCGCCCCCAGCCAAGAGCGCCATGCTCGTCATTGGATACCGGCAGTTCGCCATCCGGGACGGGCTTGATCGCGATCAGACATGGCACCTCGTCGGTCTTGAGATCGCCCCCGTACGTCGCTACGTCCGATTCACATTGCACACGGAGGTGGGGGTGGAGGGTGGCGAAGCTGCGACAGACGGCGATCGGGCCGACCTCATGGTGCTGCAGAAGGTAGGACTCGGGGTGCAGTATCCATACTGGGTGACGCCGTTTATCGAGGTGCAGGCGGGCGTTGGCGCCGCGAGGATCGAGCTGTTTGAGCGCAATGATCTCGCGGCCATCTACACGGTCGGACTCGACGCCGGCGTCCAGTGGGCGCTGCTTAAGCACTTGTATTTTGTGGGCAGCGTGGGGTGGATCCGCCCCTACTTCGCCGCGACGGGGAGGACCGTCTATTCGGATCAGGCCACCTTTCGGGTTGGCATCGGCTTTTAGTCAGGGGCTCGGCTCGTTTTTTTGGGCTCGGTCCGTGAGGTTGTACGTTGGGATGTGGCGTTGGCGCGGCGAGACGGGCGAGGTTCGGGACGCGGTGATCGCCAAGGGGTCCGCTCGCGTCACCAGGATCGGGTGACAGCCTGGGAGTCCGTCGGGCTGCGCATGCTGGCGTTGTCGGCCACGCTCGGCTGGGGCGTAGCGGGTCTGGTGGATGCGAGCGGTAGAGCGTTGGCGAGCGGTTTTCGTCTGTTGGACCCGCTGGGGGCAGGCTCGATGGCTTCTCCGGGCTCGCCATCGTTGGCGAAGGTGTGGAGCGCGGCTGGCCTTGATCTGGCGGCGGCGGTGGGGTTTATGGTTGCTGTCTTCGCGGTGGGTTTCGTGGCCTCGGCGGTGAGCGTGCATGTTCATCACAGCGGTCGAAAGCGTGACGGGCGCGTCCCAACCCGTACCGGCGGCGAGCAGTCAAGGTGGAGTGGGCTCGCGATGGCGGTCGTGGGCGGCGGCGCCGTTGGGGTGTGTGCGAGCGCAGCCCGGGCAGCGGTGACCCCAACAGCGGGGCTCTTACCGCTGGTGACGGGCTGGCTTGTGGTGGTTGCAGGCGCGCTGGGCGTCTGGATTGTCGGACGAGGGGCGCTACGTCATCGGGACCGCGGTCGCCGCGACCGGGCCCATGATCCGCGACGGGGCACGGACTAGGGTAGGATCGACGCATGCCCCGCTTCGTAGACGTCGCAGTGCCCGTCGCGCTCGACCAGGCGTTTACCTACCGAGCCCCTGCCGCGCTTGAGGATCTGATCGCGCCGGGGATGAGGATTTTGGTCCCATTCGGGCGCCGCGTCTTGGTGGGGGTCGCGCTTAGATGGCGCGGCGACGCTCCCGTAGAGAAGGTCAAGGAGGTGCTCGACGTCCTCGATGACCCGGGGCATCCGGCGTTGCTCCCCTCCATCCTTGAGTTGTGTGCGTGGATCAGCGACTACTACCTCTCGCCCATCGGCGAGGTGT
>CALKDV010000056.1 GCA_938084085.1 uncultured Nannocystaceae bacterium | reverse complement strand
GCGGGCGACGACGGGGTGGGAGTTTCGTCAGACACGCGCCCCGCTCGAACCTCGCCTCACCTACACCCTCGACGCCCTCGCGGCCACCTACCTCGATCCCTCCGGTCGCTTCTCGCTCCCACCGCGGATCCTTCACGGCGTCTCGATGCAGCTCGACATCGATCGTCGGATGCGCGTGGCCTTCGAAGTGCGCAACCTCGCCAACACAATCTCGACCACATGGACGCCGCCCACCGCCACCGCGACGCCGCAGGCTGTCCCCATCACCGACTTCATCGGCTACCCGATCCCCGGGCGGAGCCTGTGGCTCACGCTCGGTTTTCATGCGCCCTAGTCTTCGTGACCGAGCGAAGGCCGTGTCCGGGTGCGGTGTTGTCCCCTACGCCAAGATGAGCGCGAGGATGGCCGCGCCCGCGGCGAGCCCCGCCCAGAGCCAACCGGGCGACAGGCTCCCAGGCTCCTCGACGACGCGAACCTCCACGTAGAGGTCTCCAGGGGATCCCTCCCGCGCCGCCGCGGCACCTTGTCCCCGCAGTCGAATCACGCCTCCTAGAGGGAACGACGGAGACAACTGTAGGCGCACGCCCCCCGCAGGATCCCCCTCGCGAGGCGTCCAGCGCGCCATCCCCTCGGCAGCCTGAAGTTCGCTCGGCAGCGCCACAAACACTCCCTCATGGGCACCGAGGGCCCGGCGGGACACGTTCACCGAGATCCGCAGGTCCTCTCCACGGGGTCCAGGCGTCGCCTGTTCGAACACGCTGCCAAGCTGCTCCACGCAGACAAAGTCTCAACTCTCGTCCCGGAGGTCAACGTTCATCGTTTCGTCAATTGGACGTGGGCCAAAACTTGGTCACACTCCTCCTATGAGTCCGGAACTTCAGCGTGTCGCGATCACCGGGGGCACCGGCCTCGTCGGGCGAGCGCTCGTGCGAGCCCACGAAAACCTCGGGCACACGTGCCAGGTGCTTACCAGGGCCCAAGGCGCCTCTCCAAGGTGGAGCGTGCGCGACGGCGTCCACCCACGCCAGGCCCTGTCTGGCTTTGACACTGTCGTCCATCTCGCCGGCGAAAATGTCGCGGGCGGACGCTGGACCCCCGCGCGCAAGGCCGAGATCCGCGACTCTCGGGTCCTGGGTACGCAGCAGATCGTGGAGGCCCTGCGCGCCGCGTCGCCTCGCCCCAGGCTCCTCGTGTGCGCGTCGGCCACTGGATTTTACGGGGACACCCGCGACCGAGAGGTCGACGAGTCGTCGTCCCCCGCCGACGACTTTTTGGGGCGCACCTGCGTGGAGTGGGAGGGCGCTGCGGCTGAGGCGCGAGCCCTCGGGGTGCGGGTTGTCTCTCTCCGGCTCGGTGTGGTGCTGAGCAACAACGGCGGCGCGCTCGCCAAAATGCGCCCTTTCTTCAAGGCCGGGATCGGCGGAGCCATAGGGCACGGGAGGCAACCGTTCCCGTGGGTGCACATCGACGACGTCGTCGGTGCCTATCTGTGGACGCTCGGTAGTGAACTCGACGGCCCCGTCAACGTCGTCGCCCCCACCCCCACTACCAACGCTGAGTTCACCCGCAGCCTCGGTCGTGTGTTGCGGCGTCCGACCTTTCTTCCGGTCCCCGCGCTCGCGCTGCGCGTGGCCTTTGGCGAGATGTCGACCACCCTCCTCACGGGCCCGCGCGTCATCCCCCGTGTGCTCCTCGACGCCGGCTACGAGTTCAAACACCCAGATATCGACGGGGCCCTCGACGCCCTTCACACGCGCGCGTGACCGCGGAAACGATCAGGGTTCTGGCCTCCGAGAGGCCCCCGTCCGCTACACCCGGACGCGCGGCGCGAACCGCCCTGCTCGTTCGGCGTGGCGTTCGAGGAGCGGCGTGAGCACCCCGCTGAGGAAGTCGCTCACCTGCGTCGCGGCTCGCCCTGTGTACTTGGCCGGGTCAAGGACCGAATCGTCCACGTGCGGTCCGAGCTCCGCGTCAGCGCGCATCCGATCCATGAGGTCGTTCGCGGCGCCTTCTTGTTTCATGCGGCCCGCCGCGGCGAGGCTATGTTGGCGAATCTTCTCGTGAAGTTGCTGCCGATCGCCCCCCGCCGCCGCCGCCGCCATCATCACGTTCTCCGTGGCCATAAATGGCAACTCGTCGCGCATGTTCTTGGCGATGATCGCCTCGTGCACCACCATCCCTGAGGTCACATCCACCAGCAAATTAAGGATAGCATCCGTCGCCAAGAACCCCTCGGTGAGCACGAGCCGCCGGTTTGCGCTGTCATCGAGCGTTCGCTCAAGCCACTGGTTCGCGTGGGTCTCTCGTGGACTCGTCGCGAGGGAATGAACAAATCGCGCCAACGAGCAGATCCGTTCGGACCGCATGGGGTTGCGCTTGTAGGCCATGGCTGAAGAGCCGATCTGCTTGGCCTCAAACGGCTCGTCCACCTCCCGCTCGTGAGCGAGCAGTCGCATGTCGGACGCGAACTTCGCCGCCGAACCGCAGATGTCGGCGAGCGCCGCGAGCACCCAACTGTCGATCTTTCGTGTGTAGGTCTGACCGCTGACCGCGATGGATTGAGAGAACCCCATGGCAGCGCAGACGCTGGCATCCAACGCGCGCACCTGCGCGTCGTCTCCGTCGCAGAGGGCAAGGAAAGATGCCTGGGTCCCCGTCGTCCCCTTCACGCCACGAAAGGGAAGCCGCGCGCGGAGCGCTTCGAGTGACTCGAGATCCATCGCCAGATCTTGGGCCCAAAGACACGCCCGTTTGCCAACCGTGGTCAGCTGCGCCGGTTGATAGTGCGTGTACGCTTGGGTCGGCAGGGAGGCCCACTGCGCCGCGAAATCACCGAGCTGCTTCAGCACCGCGTACAGGCGATCCATCAAGAGCTCCAGACCATCGCGAATCATGACGAGCTCCGCGTTGTCGGTGACGTAGCAGCTGGTGGCGCCGAGATGGATGATCTTCGCGGCGTCCGCCCCGGCCACCTCACCGTAATGATGCACGTGGGCCATCACGTCGTGGCGCAGCTTCGCCTCCAATTCGGAGACCCGCCCAAAGTCGATCTCTTCCCGCGTCGCCTCCAGCGCCGCGATCTGAGCCGCGGAAACCGGCAGAT
>CALKDV010000055.1 GCA_938084085.1 uncultured Nannocystaceae bacterium | reverse complement strand
GGTTGCAGCTGTTTTGCTCGTCGTCACAAACTCCTCCGCACGTGGCGAGCTCGTTGTCGCAGTTGTTAATGCAGCCTTGGTTGCTGCACCCCGCGACGCACGCCGCGTGGGTGTTGACACACGCGACATCACAGGCGTCATGCGCCGTGGTGCAATCGTCCACACAATCTTGCACGTCTCCGTCTCCGTCTCCGTCTCCGTCTCCGTCTCCGTCTCCGTCTCCATCTCCGTCTCCGTCTCCGTCTCCGGACGTGGAGGGATCGCCATCGCCATCTCCATCTCCATCTCCGTCGCCGTCTCCATCGCCATCTCCGTCTCCTTCGGTTCCGTCGTTGGTTCCCGACTCCTCAACGGAGGTAGCCGTCTCCGTCATAGTCGTCTCGTCGGTAGCGCTTGCGGAGTTGTCACCTGACGCGGTGCCCTCCCCGCCCTCATCACTCGAGCAGCCGACGACACCGAAGCAAGACAAACAGAAAACCAAAGAGAGACTAATCGACGTGCGTTTCATGACCCGCGAAGTATACTCCAGTGGCTTGAGCGCACGTGACCGAACACGAGCCCCCGAATGGGCTCGCTCGGTACCGACTGCCTACGAAACGAAGCGCCGCAAATGAACGCTAGAGCCTAATTAGACGGGACTCATATGTTACCCTCCGTCGGTGTATCGATGGCAAATCCCACTCTATCTTTGCGACCTCCGGCGCGTTGCGCTCAAAATCGCGCTCGGTGCAGTCGCCCTCGTCATCGCGTGCGAGACCACGGCAGAGTCGGACACCGAGGTCTCGGATTCTGGGATCGACACCACAACCTCTGCGAGCGCTACCTCGACCACCCTCGGTGACGGTGACGGTGACGGTGACGGTGACGGCGACGGCGACGGCGACGGTGACGTCGTCCCGGGCGAGTCGGACTTCACCTGCCTGCTCGAGTGGACCAAGGTCCGCAATTACTACCTCACGAATCTTCAAGGAGACCTTGAGGGATCGCTCGCCGTGGCCAACAATCCCGAAGGAGGGATCTTTCCCGCAGGGACCCTCATTCAATTGATCCCGACCGAGGCCATGGTCAAGCGGGGTGCGGGCTTTAGCCCCAGCACCAACGACTGGGAATTTTTCTCCCTCGAAGTGAACGCCCAGGGCACCACCATCCTCGACCGCGGCACCACCGACGTGATCAATCAATTTGGCGGGAACTGCCTCGACTGTCATGAAAAAGCGATGCCCCAGTGGGACTTTGTGTGCGAGAAAGACCACGGCTGCGATCCGCTCCCGCTGACCGATGAGATCATTGAATCCGTCCAGCAAGGCGACCCACGCTGCGGAGGATAGACCGCGTAGACGCCTCGAGAAGGCGGCCAAGCGCCTCGGACGGGCAGTTTGCCGACTGCGGCGCCGCCGTGCATGGATCGCGCGTCGAGCGTCGCAAATTCATGGCATGGTACGCCCATGAATCGCTCTTGGTTTCCGCGTGCGCTCGCCTCCTTGCCCGTACTCCTCACGGCCTGCCTCGGCCTCAGCCCCGTGGCGTGCACCTCCTCGGAGAGTGAGGACACAGCCGACGGGGGGACCGAGGGTGGCGACGGCGACGGCGACTGCTCGGTGCGCTACGCGTGGAATCCCGGCGCGGGCGATGTAACGTCGTTTCCAACGTGGGAGATGGCGGTGGAAGACACGGGCACGCCCACCGGACAGCGCGTTCAGGTGAGCGTCGATGAATTTCCCGGCTTCACCGCCTACGATCGATGGGACGCCACCATCACCCGCGACCTCAACGATCTCGACGGATTCTCCGTGCTCGGAGAGGCCTTCTTGGGATTCGACGGCGCTCTCGCCGACACCCTCGCTCGGGAGTCGGACACCGCCGACGCCACGGACTCCATCGGCATGGCGATCCTCGACGGAGACGGCGTCGCCACGCAGGTGCCTGTGGCCGTCGAGCTTTGGGACGACGGGACCACCGTAGCCATTCGTCCCATGAAGACCTTGCCAGAGAACACCCGCGTGGTCGTCTATGTCCGCGGGGACGCGCCCGCTGCCGACGGTGGCTGCGTGAAGGCCTCCGACGGACTCGCCGATGCCCTCGCCGCGCCTCCCGCGGCCCTCGCCGACGGTGTCGACGCGCTGACGGGCGCCGGCATCATCTCCAGCACCGACGACCTCGCCGCCGTGCAGGTCTACAAAACCCAGAGCCTGCGTCGCGACTCGGCCGCCATCGCCCAGTCCATCTCGGCTCTCCCCGACAGCGCCGTGGCCCTCGGTGATCGCACCTGCGAAGATCTTGAGTCCGGAGTGCGTCACTGCTTCGCCACCTTGGCCGCCGGTGACTACCGCAACGCCGAGTTCGTGGTCGACGTGGACCTCGCAGATCCGCAGCCAACGGCGCCTTGGGATCTGGTCGTGCACATGTACATGCCCGCAGAGGCCTCCGCCTCCCCGCGGCCTACGCTGTTGTACGGCCACGGCCTCGAGGGTCAAGGCACCAACGCTGAGGGGCTCGCCGAGCGTGTGCTCGAACAAGGCTGGGCGGTGGTCTCCATCTCCACCCTCGCCCACGGAGACCATCCCAACACCAACGGGATGCCCTTGGCAGGTATCCAGCAGCTCCTGGAGTTTTTTGGAGCCGACTTCGTGTCCAACACCATCGACGCCCGCAAGCTCCGGGACCACTTTCGCCAAGCTGCCTACGACAAGCTCCGGGTCGTCCGCATGCTCCAAACCGGGCCCGACCTCGACGGCGACGGCACCCAAGATGTGGATCCCGCCAAGCTCGGCTACCTCGGCGTCTCCCTCGGCGGGATCATGGGGGGCGAGCTGATGAGCCTCACCGACGCCCTCTCCGCGGGCACGCTCTTTGTCCCAGGGGGCCGACTGAGCGCCATCGCCACCGATCCCAACGGCTCCTTTGGGGACGTGCTCAGCATCCTTATTCCCAAGGACTACACCGACGGTGACTTTTACCGGCTGTTCGCCATGATCCAAGCGGTCCTTGACGACGGCGACCCCTCCACCCACGCGCCGCACATCCTGCAGACGCGCCCCGACTTCGCCCCGAACACGCCTGATCTATTGATGGGGGTGGTGCTCGGCGATACGGTGGTCCCCAACTCGACGAGCTGGTCCCTCGCCCGCGCGCTGGAGATCCCGATCTACGCCACGGAGCTTGAGC
>CALKDV010000054.1 GCA_938084085.1 uncultured Nannocystaceae bacterium | reverse complement strand
CGGTTCGGACTCGGCCTCGGATACACCTTCTTCCGCGCCGAGCAGAGCATCGGTTATTCGACCCCGGAGGGCGCGCCCGAGCGGGTGGACACCCTCAACCTTGGGCACGAGGCGTACGGCGTCCTCAGCGTGAAGCTCTTCAAGGGAATTTGGCACCTCGCCGTGAAGCCCAAATGGCAGTACTCGGTGCTCCAGTACCGCGACATCGACGGCCAAGTTCAGAACTTCAAAGACAAGATGAACACCTTCGGGCTCGATCTCTCCACCACCATCTCGATCCTCCAGTGGGCGCGGGTCTCGGTCTCGGGTGAGAATCTCGTCGGTGTCGACGCTCCCGCGTGGTCTTCGGAGCAAGTAGACCTCCCAGGGATTCCGATCCTCGAGGGCGTCCCGCTCGATTTCAGCAAGATCCCCCGGCTCTCGGGCGCGCCACGCACGCTCACACACTCCGTCGCGATCTTCCCGCTGGGAGATCTTCGGCTGTCCATCAACGTTGATGGCGTCTACGACTTCACCTCTTACTGGGACTCCGACGATGACGGAAACGGAAAAGCGGACAAGCACACCCGACTCATGTACGGCGGTGGTGTGGAGTTCGTCGCCGGACCCGTGCCGATCCGTGTGGGGGGGTCGTGGGACCAGCGAGGCCCGTCCGCCGACGACGATCGGGCCTATGTGGGGGCCGGCGCGGGCTATGTTCAAAACGCGGGTGAAGGGGGCGTTGGCTGGGAGGTCGGCCTCGGATTCTCCCAGCAGGTCTCTGGACCTCGGCAGCTCGACACCATCATCGGCGCCCACGTGGGACTTCGCCTCCGGCCGCAGCTGTAGGCAGAAGCAAGTTTCCCGCCCTGCGCGCGCCTCAAAGCGCCGCCGGTGTGGGAACCTTCAAAGGCCCGCGATGTCTTATGGGGAGACGCGGCGATGAATGGCGTGCCCAAAGATCCTCCCAAAGCTCCGGCCACCACGCGCTCGGGAGACGCAGCCACCCACGACGGGGCGGTCACGGCGGACACCTCCGCGCCGTCGACGGCTGCGAGCGAGCAGCGGCTGCAGCCGTCGCAGCCACACGTTGAGAAGGTGAGACGTGACCAGCGGGATCTTGGGTTGGTGCGTCGAATCCGACGCGGAGACCATGCGGCCTTTCGAGCCCTGGTACGGCACTACCAAAACCCTATCTACGCGCTCTGCCTGCGAATGCTCGGCAGCCGCGAAGACGCGGAGGACGTCGCCCAGGAGGTGTTTTTGACCATCCATCGCTCCGTGCACACCTGGCGAGGTGAGAGCCGCTTTTACACCTGGCTGTATCGGGTCGCGACCAACCACTGCAAGAACAAAATCAAGTATCTGAGCGTCCGCAACTTCCACCGCGCGGAAGACCTCGATTCCACAGCCTATTCTGAGCACCTCGCCGCCAACCCAAACAAGAGCGCCGCGAACCCTGAGCAAGTCGTGGCGGGGCGCCGCCTCGAGGCTCTCATCAACCGCGAGCTCGCAAATCTCGAGCCCGAGCATCGGGTGCTCATCATCCTCCGTGACTTTCAAGGGCTCGCCTACCAAGACATCATCGAAATCACCGGTCTCACCGAAGGCACTCTCAAGAGCCGCTTGCACCGTGCTCGGGTCGCATTAAAGCGACGCATCCACCCCTACCTGAAATGAGCGGAGCGCACCGCCGGACGGATCCACCATGAATGAACCCGAAACAAACGACGACCGCACGATGAGCGCATACCTCGACGAGGACCTCTCTCCCGAAGCCCGCGCGAAGGTCGACGCGCTGCTCGAACAGTCGCCAGAGGCGAAGGCGGACCTGGAGAGCTTGCGCTCCATGATTCGCGTGGTCGCCTCCCTCGACAGCCCCCACGCACCCGATAATTTCTTGGACAAGCTCGACCGGCGAATACGTCGACGACGCAACGCCATCAGCGATCGTCTCGCCAACTCGATGATCTCACTACCGCTTCAGCTCTTGTGTATCCTCGTCATCCTCGTCGGCGCGACGATCAAGCTCATGAGCGTGATCGAAGAGAGTCGCCCCGCCGTCGAGCCAGGCTCGGCAGTGCACGCGCAGCAACCGTCACCGTCCGCCGAGATCCCCGAGTCTCGCTAGCCGATCCGCCATTCCCCTTGCCGATCGCGTGCTTTGCGCGTGACTGCGGGGCACCTGCTCTTCCTCTCAGATCCGCTCAGTTCGTCAATGTGATAGAACCGGCCCTACGGTCATGGGCAGAGAACTTACAATCGTCGACGTAGGCCTCGGAAATCTAGCGAGCGCAGAGCGCGCTCTTCATCAAGTCGGCGCAGCTGTGACGATTACGAGCGATCCAGACGTGATTGCCACCTCTCGCATGCTGGTCTTCCCCGGCCAAGGTGCCTTCGGCCCCATGACCGACGACATCGTTAACGGCGCAATTGGCGCCGCTGTCAAGATGGTGATCGAGCGTGGCGATCCGTTTTTGGGGATTTGCCTGGGCATGCAGCTCCTGTTTGAAGGCAGCGCAGAGTCCGATGGCCGCGTAGGCCTTGGAATCCTGCCCGGTCGATGCCAGCGCTTCCCGACGAACATGACCGAGCCGGGCTCCGACCGTCCGCTCAAGGTGCCGCACATGGGATGGAACGACGTGTCCCCCGGCGGCGATCACTACTACTTCGTTCATAGCTATTACGTCCCCGCACAAGACTGCCCGGACCTCATGTGGTCCACCACCTACGGTGATGTCAGTCTCGCCGCCGCGGTGCGACGCGACAATATCTATGGGTGCCAGTTCCATCCCGAGAAGAGCCAGAACGCGGGGCTCAAGTTCCTTCGCGGATTCATCCTCGGCGGCCGCGGGAGCTGACGACACCATGGATCTCCTCCCCGCCATCGATCTCATGGACGGACAGGTTGTGCGCCTCGCCGAGGGGAAACGGGACGCGGTCACGGTCTACGAACAAGACCCCGCGCGGATGGTGCGACGATTCGCCGACGAGGGAGCGCGCTGGATTCACGTGGTCGACCTCGACGGCGCCTTCGCAGGTGCGCCCACGCAAACGAGCCTCATCGAGTCCCTCGTGAACGCAGCACATGAGCGTGGCCTCCAGATCCAAGTGGG
>CALKDV010000053.1 GCA_938084085.1 uncultured Nannocystaceae bacterium | reverse complement strand
GCGGGTTGTTCTTTGTGATCGTGCAGCACCTCGTGCGTGCCCAGTGGTCCATCACCGTGCGCCGCACGGCGGAGCACATGTCTCTCGGGATCCCGTTGGTGGGTCTCGTGGGGCTGCTGATCGCGTTTGGCGGCTCGCACTCCTTGTACGAGTGGACCCACGACGAGGTCCCCTACGAGACCACGGACTCGGAGATCTGTGGCTCAGAGGCGCTCGCGAAGGCGAAGGCGCACCAGGCAGATCATGGCCACGTCATCGAGCCTGGAGAGACGGTGGACCACGACGGTCCCATGTACCAGCGCTCGTGGGTGCGAGGCGAGCCGGTCTCGTGCTTCAAGCTGCGCCCTATCGAAGAGGACGAGATGATCTCCGCGAAGCGGGCCTACCTCAACGAGGGCAGCTTTAAATCACGCGCCATCGCGTTCTATCTGCTGCTGAGCGGGCTCGCCATCATGTTTTGGCGCTGGTCCACGACACAAGACAAGCTCGATCCCGAGAAGGATCGAGAGAAGATCCTCAAGATCAGCGTGCGCGCGCGGTACTTCGCGGCGCCGGCGCTCATCATCTTCGCGATGAGCCTGACCTTCGGGGCCTTCGACTTCCTGATGTCCCTCGACCCGCACTGGTTCTCCACGATCTTCGGCGTCTATATCTTCGCAGGCTCGTCGCTGACCATGTTTAGCTTCATGGCGCTGATCCTCACCTTGCTCCGTAAGTCGGGGCATCTTGAGGGGGTGGTGACCTCCGAGCACTTCCACGATCTTGGGAAGTTCATGTTCGGGTTCACCGTGTTCTGGGCCTACATTGGGTTCTCGCAGTACTTCCTCATCTGGTACGCCGACATTCCGGAGGAGACCCACTGGTTCGCCTACCGCGGCCACGGCCAGTGGCTGTACGTGAGCCTGGCGGTGGTGTTTGGTCGCTTCGTGGTGCCCTGGTTTGGGCTGCTGCGGCGCGGCTGGAAGCGCAACATGAACTACCTCATCTTCGCGGCGGTGTTCATCATCTGCATGGAGTACGTGGATATGTTCTGGCTAGTTCAGCCGGCGCACGCGCACCACGCCGCGGTGGCCGCCATGATCGAGCTGGATTTTGAGACCGCGCACACGGTGTCAACACACGTCCATGTGGGCGCCCTCGACGCGTTGGCGGTGCTCGGCACGTTCGGCTTGTTTTTGACGGCCTTCGGATGGTCGTTGGCGAACAACAAGCTCATCCCCATCAACGATCCTCGCATCCGTGATGCGATCAACCACGAGAACTTCTAGGTCAAGAACGGAGCGACAAGATGAGTCAAGACGAACATCATGAGCACGACGGCGGGCATGAGCTCGAGGGCATCAACGTGATGAGCTTGTTCAAGCTCATCGGCGTATCCATTGTCTTGGTGTACGCCTCCATCGTCGGGATGACCCAGCTTTTCTACCAGCAGCGCGCGGGGATCATCCTCGACAACAGCGAGTACACATTCCTTGAGGATCAGCGCGCGCAAGAAGGAAAGCTGCTCGCGGGGATCCAAGAGACCGCGTCGCAGGTGGCAAAAACCCCGAAAAAGCTCGTGGCCTTTGAGGCGCCCGAGGGATGGATGCATCCAGACGACATCGCCGCGGGTGCCGCGACCACGCCCGCTGCGGGCGCTGGGGACGCGCCCGCGAACGCGGGAGGCGCCGCGCAGCCGGCAGAGAATGCCTCCGCAGCTAAACCGGCAGCCATGGCGCCAAAGACCGCCGCTGTCGCCGCGCCCGCGCCGGCCAAAGCGGTCGCCAAGCCCGCCACGCCAGATACGGCTACAAAAAAGTAGACACGTTTGATGCTCTTCACCTCTCACATTCGGCGCTTCGCCCTCGCCCTCGCCACAACGGTTGCGATCCTCGCACCCGCGGTCGCGTCGGCGGGTGACGCATCGACGGCTGCGCCCAACTCGGCGGAGGCCAACGAGATCGACGTGCAAGAGCACCTCGGTGAGTTCGTGGACACCTCGCTTACCTTCACCGACTACGCCGGCAAAGAGGTCCAGTTAGGGGACTTCCTCGACGGGGAGCGTCCGATCCTGCTGACGTTGAACTACTACCGGTGTCCGGTGCTCTGCAATGTTCAACTCAACGCGTTGACGGAGGCCCTCCGGGAGCTTGAGTGGACGCCCGGCGACGCTCACTTCCAAATTGTCACGGTGAGTCTGGATCCACGAGAGGGACCGACCCACGCGGAGGGCAAACGCCGCGTACATCTCGCGTCCCTCGAAAAGGGCGACGACGTAGGCTGGACCTTCCTCACCGGGGACGCCATCAATATCAAACTTCTGGCGGCGCAGCTGGGTATTGGCTACGCCTACGATAAAGAGCAAGACCAGTACGCTCATCCACCCGTGGTGACGTTTGTCTCTCCGAAAGGAAAGATCGCGCGCTACATTTATGGACTCACCTATGATCCTCGCGACCTGAAGTTCGGCCTCCTTGAGGCGGCGGAGGGGCGCGTGGGCAGCACGATGGATAAGCTTATCCTCTCGTGCTTTCACTATGACGCAACACTAGGAAGGTACGGACCGTTCGCCATGGGCATTATGCGACTTGGCGGGGGGTTCATGGTCCTGATTGTCGGGGCTGCACTCTTCTTCTTCTGGCGCCGTGAGCGCCACTTTCCCGCGAAACCTGCGGAGGCATTGTCGTGATCGCCACGTTCATTCCACCCGAAAAGTTGGGGACTCCCCCTATGTCCGAATCGCCCTGGGCCTTGCTGCCCACGGCTTCTAACCACGCCGCTGCGCTGGACACGTTGTACGTGTTCATCACGATTTTGTGTGTCATCTCGATGGTGCTGATCATCGGGGCGCAGCTGTACTTCATGGTGAAGTACCGCAAACTGGAGCGGGATGCAGCACGGCTGGCGGAGGCGGAGC
>CALKDV010000052.1 GCA_938084085.1 uncultured Nannocystaceae bacterium | reverse complement strand
GGGGCCACGCGGGCGTCCACCCTTCGGTGATGGGAATCGGCCCGATCCCCGCGTCGCGCATGGCCCTCGGTCGCGCCGGCCTCACCCCAGATCAGATCGATCTGGCGGAGCTCAACGAGGCCTTCGCCGCCCAAACCGTCCCCTCGGTCCGCGAGCTCAGGCTCGACCCCGAGAAGGTCAACGTGGCCGGCGGCGCCATCGCCATCGGACACCCCTTGGGATGCTCCGGCGCGCGCATCGTCACCACCCTCACCCACGGCTTGCAGCGCACCCGAGGTCGATACGGGCTCGCCACGATGTGCATCGGCGTCGGACAGGGCATCGCCACCGTCATCGAGCGTCTTTGAGTTCCGGCGTCGAGAGCGCGCTGCGGAAGCGACGGCGAGATCTTGCGCGACCTCGAATCGCGCGGGAGTACAAGTCGCTCGCAGGCCTCAAGATGTGGTCCAAATCACATCCAAACGCCTCCGAAAAAACGCATGCTCTCCCCATGCGCACGCTGCTGTTTTCCGCCATGGCCCTCGCTCTTTGCTTCTCCTCCGCTTGCGACGGCGGCGACGCTGAAGACACCGGCGCGACCTCAGCTACCTCCGGCGACGGCGACGGCGACGGCGACGGCGACGAAGGTGGCGTGTGTGGCGAAGAGTGGGCGAGCAAGGATCCCATGAGCGGTGAGCCCCCGCTTCAGCCGGTGCAAGGCTTCGGCGCGCCCTGTGAGACCGACGCGGACTGCACGGAGATCGCAGGGGGAGCTGGCTCCTGCGTCACAGAGATCCTCGGGATGTTCGAGGTGCCGAACGGTATCTGCACCATCACCGACTGCACGGTTCCGTCGGACACTTTTTACGTCCCCGACTCCACCGAGTGCTCCGACATGGGGGGCATCGATTGTGTGGGGATCGTGGGCAACTTCACCGCCTGTCTCCCGACCTGCTCCAACAACGACCAATGCAACCGCGAGGGCTACGGCTGTCGTCTCATGCCGCTCATCGGCGCGGAGAACGACCCCACCTACTGCCTGATGGACGCGCAGGACTGCTGTCTCCTCGACACGCCCGAACAATGTGGCAGCTAGCCCACCGCCCAGACGCGCGGGCTACACCGCTCCCCACCGGCGTACGGCGTCTGCGATCATCGCCGCGCCCGCCACGAACACCGCGACCATCACCACGCGTCGGATGAGGCGCGCGCCGCCGGCGACCTGCCAGCGAGTCCCGAGCCATCCCCCGAGCATGGTGCCCACCGCGAGCAGCCCACCCTCACGCCACGCGACCTGGCCGGCTTCCGCGAACACGGGCAGCGCGATGATCGTATAGGCCACCACCATCTGCACCTTGACGAGGTTCGCCCGCACCGGTGAGAGCCCCAGATAGGTCACGAGCAGCGCCAGCAGCGGGAACCCCACGCCCGCCTGCATGAACCCGCCATAGACACCGATGAGCGCCGCGAACACCCACGCCATCGCCCCCACCGCCCGCGGCGCGTCGCCAGTCTTTTCAAAGCTTCCAGGACGTGCCGCGAGGAGCGCGGCCCAGGCCACCAGCGCCACGCCAAACACCGGCCGCAGCACCGCGTCTTCGAGATGCGAAGCGGCGTAGGCCCCGACCAGCGCGCCGGCGAGCACCGGGAGTAAGATTCGCGGGGCGGTCTGTGTGTCGCGCACCCCTCGCTTCCAGAACGTGGCGATGACCACCACCCCCTGCAAGAGGACCGCGACGCGCATCGTCCCGTTCGCCACCGACGGGGACAGGCCCACCAGCATCAGCATGGGCAGGGTCAAAAAACTCCCGCCTCCGGCGATGGCGTTGAGCACGCCTGCGAGGACCCCTGCCACGGCGAGGCCCGCGAGCAACCATGGCGAGGCGATCGCCACGTCGGGCGCCTCAAGGACGAGCGCTGTCGATGCGATGAGGGCTGGCACGCGCGAGCACCCTAGCAAATATCCGCTGGTTGTCGTGGCGCCATGCGCCGGAGGCCGAGGCTTGCTACGTTAGGGCGTGCGCTGGTTTGTCGGAGACGTCCAAGGGTGTGTGCGCCCGCTCGAGCGCTTGCTCGCCGAGATCCGCTTCGACCCGAAGGCCGACGCGATCTGGCACGTCGGGGACCTCATCAATCGCGGTCCTCACTCGCTAGAGACCCTCCGCCTCTGGCGTGACATCGGCGGGTGGGGTGTCCTCGGCAACCACGAGGTGTACGCGCTGATGGTGCGCGCCGGGCGATGGCCGCGCAAGGCCGACACCCTCGACGCCCTCCGCGACGCCGAAGACGCGGAAGCGCTGTTCGAGGGGCTGGCCGCCCTCCCGGTCCTCACCAAGGTCGCGCCCTCCGCGACACGTCGCCACGAGCACGGCCCTGAGGTCTGGGCTGTCCACGGCGGCGTCGACCCGCGATGGACCGAGCTCCAGGCGGTGGCGTCGCGACTCGCTGCGCTCCCTCGCGATCTCGATTTTTTTGAACATGACGACGTCTCGTGCGCCACGCGGATCCGCTGCTGCACCCCCGAGGGCGAGCGCTCCAAGTTTCACGGCCCCCCCGCGGACTGCCCCGCCCCCTTCGAACCCTGGGACCAATTCTACCGGGGCTCGTTGACCGTGGTTCACGGCCACTGGGCACGGCGTGGCCATTACCGATCCTCCACCGTGATCGGGTTGGATTCTGGCTGCGTCTACGGGGGCCCGCTCACCGCGTGGAGCCCCGATTCCGATGAAGTGGTCCAGGTGCCGGCCAACCCCTGAGCGGGCGCCCTCAGTCGTCGAATTGAAACGGCCACACCACGCCGCCTTCAAGGGCCGCCGCCTTGTAGTGCTGGAAGCACACCGGGGCGTAGCTCTCATCTGCGCCAAGGTGCACCTGCTCACCCTTGAACACGGGCACGCCCTCCGACAACCGCATATTGAACACAGCCTTCTTGGAGCAGTACTGACACGTCACCTTCACCTCCTCGATCGAATCTGCCAGCTCGAACAGTCGCCGCGCGCCGGGGAACAGCTTGGTCTGAAAATCCGTGCGCAGCCCGTAGCAGATGACCGGGATATTATGGGTCTTGGTGAGGTCACGCATGGCGTCGATGAATTGAGGCTCCATGAATTGCGCCTCGTCGACGAGCACGCAGTCCATCCCCTCAAAGGCCCCTACCTCGACCGGCGCTCCCGGGCGCACCAGCAGGTCGGCGGGGGCCTCGAGCCCCGAGCGTGACTTGATCTGCACCTCGCCAAAACGATCGTCGAGTTGGGGTTTCACCAACACCACTTTCTTCCCCTGCTTGCGGTAGTTGTGGGCCACCGCCAACAAGTTCAGCGTCTTCGCGCTGTCCATGGTCCCGTATCGAAAATATAGTTTGGCCATCACCTACTCCTTGGTCTTGGTCTTGGTCGTAGTCTTGGATTGGCCGGCGGAGACCTCAGACGCGGGGGCGTCCTTGGTCGCGGGAGGGCCCCCGGGGATCACCGGGGTCGCGCCCTCCGGGAGCGGTCGCTCCGCCAAGATCAGGGCCATCAGTGCCATCGCCATCGCGTTGCGCTGCAGGTGCTCTGGAGACACCTTGTCCACGGTGTCCGCGGGGCTGTGGTGCAGGTCAAAGTACTCGCTGCCCTCGGGTCGAACGGCGACACCGAGGACGCCGTTGTTCACGAGCGGCGCGATGTCGGCCCCTCCCCCGCCCACCGTGAACTGCGCGGCCCCAAGCTCCTCAAACAAGGGCGCGTAGGGGGAGAGCGCGTCCACGTCTTCTTGGGAAGCCCCGACGCCGAACCCCTTTGGCGCGAAGCTCCCAGAGTCTGCCTCGATGGCGGCGACGTGAGGCTCTTGTTTGTGCGCCTCAAAATAGCCTCGACCGCCCGCGCCACCGTTCTCCTCATTCGTGAAGAGCACCACGCGAATCGTGCGCGCAGGTTGAATCCCGAGCGCCTTCAACACGCGCGCCGCCTCCATCGCCATCATGCAGCCCGCGCCGTCGTCGTGTGCGCCGTCTCCCACGTCCCAGGCGTCGAGGTGACAGCCGATCACCACCACCTCCTCGGGGTGCGTTCGACCGGGCAGCTCGGCCACCGCGTTCGCACTCTCACGGTCGGGCAGGTTCCGCGCCTCCATCTTGAGCAACACCTCGATCTTCTGATCTCGCTGCGCCACGCGCTGCAGGTACATCATGTCTTCTGGGCTCAGCGCGGCCGCGGGGATCTTGGGCGCGTCCTCGGCGTAGCGGAGGGTGCCCGTGTGGGGGAGTCGATAGTTGGTGGCCGTCACGGAGCGAATGAGCACCGCCTTCGCGCCGAGCTTCGCCGCCCGCGACGCCGCGTGAATCCGCGGCTGCACAGCCTCTCCATAGTGGGAGGTGTCGTGCTCGTAGTCGTAGGCCGGCATCGCTTGCGTGACCGCGACAATCTTCCCCTTCGCGGCCTCACCGAGGCGGTCGATGGCCGCCACATCCGGTACCAACACAACCTCCGCCTTCACACCGCGACGCGGCGTTCCGACAGAATTCCCCAGCCCGAGCATGTACAGCGCCTTCTTCCTCGGCCGTACCACGGTGGCCGACTCGGCCCCACGCTCCCAACGATTGACCATCACCGCTTCCCGACGCGCGTTGGCGAGCCCGTCCGCCTCCATGGTCGCCACGGCCCAGTCAATGGTCTCCTCGAGTCCATCGGAACCGCTCAGTCGCGTCCCGAACTCGTCCGCCATAAACGCGAGGCGCTCCCACGCCGTTCGATCGGTCACCCCCACCTCTGAGAGCAAGGCCGCGGCCTCCACGACCAAGGGAGGGAGGGGATCCTCTTCCACCGGCGGCGGCATCACCTCGGGCGCAGGCGCGGACGACGGCGCCAACTGTGAGGCAGGTTGGCCTTCAACGACCCGGGTCCCCTGCGGGTAATACAACCCGTCGGGTCCGCCACGGCGAGAGGAACCACAACCAAGCGCGAGCAAAGACGCGACCATCGAAACAGCTAGACGACGCACAACATCCGCATACCGAGCGGGCTGCAGGAAGGCAAGCCCTCTCCCCGGTGGCGAGCGCGCGTGGGCGCGCCCACACACCAGAGGCGGCGAGAGGCCTATTCTGCCCCGGGAATGGACTCAGCGGCGGCGCAGACGAATCCACAGCGAGGCGCCACCATCGACGAGCCCGCCCTCGATGAGGTGGGGGCCGCTCCCCAACCGAGACATGCTCGGACGAAACGCGGAGACCACGCGCAGATCTCCCAGTCGAAAGGCGCCCGGCACCTCCAGTCGCCAATCGTCGACCGTCCCCTCGAACGTCCCGGTGTGCTCGAACTCCGAGGCGCTAAGGAACAAGACGGAGCGTCGCAACCCGTGGAACCACACGCCGTCGACCTCGGGACGGAGCGCGAGCTCAATATCAACCTGGCGGATCGCAGCCGGAGTAAATGTTGGGGCCGAGCGATCCCGTTCGGTCCCAACATCCGCTCCCGCTGCGCGGGCTCTCTGCGCGCTCCCCTCCGGGGAGTCCTCTCCGCCATCTCGCGGCGAATCGGGGCTGACATCCTCCTCCGCCATCGCGTCGAAGAGCGGGCTCTCCCGCGCTTCCTCCGCCTCCGCGAGCTCGTAGATCTGGGAAGCGAACCCCTCCGCCCGCACGGTGTCGACCCACGCGACGCCATCGTCGGTCAACGACATGTGCACCTCGGAGGTCGAAGGGTCGGCCCCCTCCACCACAGAGGTCGTCCACCGTATCGCGTCCGCGAATGGCGGGACCTCTTCGTCCACCCCCTTAAGTCGCGGGAGATTAAAAAAGAACGCGACGGCGCGTGTCGCCGCGTCCACGCGCTCCAGTCCGTCGCGGCTCATCCACGTGGTCATGGACTTGCGGAGATCGCCAGCCAACTTCATCGGAACCTCCGGCTTGCCAAGCGCGTCCAGGTAGGCCTGCGGCCTGATGTCGTCGAGTTTGTGGAGTAAACTCAAGCTCTCGTTCTCGTAGACGGGCTTGCGGAACAAATCGAAGACCAGCAGATCGTTGCCGGGCTCACGAACGACCACGATGGAACGCCCCCCCTCTTGACGCACCACCATGACGACGCCTGGCGCCTCGAGCAGCGCGTTGATCAAGCTCTTGCTCGGCCCCGTCGTGGCCGGCGTCCCGGGTTCAAACGCTTCACTCGAACCCGAGAACCTCCGCTTGAGCCACCGATACCTGTGCTCCCAAAAACCTGCTCGGTCCGTGCGACCGGCGAGGCGCCAGTGCTCCATGGGCATCTCAAGTGCGT
>CALKDV010000051.1 GCA_938084085.1 uncultured Nannocystaceae bacterium | reverse complement strand
GCGGCACGAGCACGATGTCCGTGAACAAACCCCGCCCTCGCACCATCGTCTGGCCGAAGTTCAGCAGGTATGGGCGGGTGCCCGTCGTCCGCGCCATCCGACTGAAGGCGAGGATATTGGGCCGCCAATTCCGAGCCTGCGGCGCCCCTTGACTGAGCCGGTGAAGTCCCGAACGGACCACGGTCGCCCACACCCCCTCCCACGTGTCCCCCGCCTCTAACCGCAACTCTCGGCGCTGGAGCAGCACGTAGATGCCGATCAAAATCGCACCGGAGAGCAGCATGGCGATGATGTCCAACTGCACCATCACCACAAAGCTCGTGAGCGCACCGATCACCGGAAAGGCACGCGGGATCTTGAACGTGGGTCGGAAATCCGGGCTCGCCCAGGTCTCGATCGCGGCGATGAGGTTCAAAAAACCGTACAGCGCGAGGAACACCATCGATACGATGCGAGCGATAACGTCGAGCTCGGCGATGAGGATCCCAGCCTCACCGAGCACAAACGCCAACACCAGCGCGTTGCGCGGCTCATTGGTTTTGCCCGTCCCCTTGGCGAACCATGCCGGGGTGATCCGATCCGCGGAGACCGCCTGCAAAATCCTCGGGGCGCCAAGAATGGATCCCAGCGCGGAGGACAAGGTGGCCCCCCAGACCCCCGCCACAACCAGCATCGGGACCGCCGCGATCGCCACAAGAATATTTGGGTCCTCGCGGAGCAGCCTCGGATCCACCCGAAACGCCAAGAAGGCTGCGAGCGCCATGTAGACCAGAAACCCGACGACAATCGCCGCCATGGATCCCACGGGGATCGACTTGCGAGCGTCCCTGAGATCACCCGACATGTTCACGCCCGCCGTGAACCCGGTGACCGCGGGGAAGAAGATGCCAAAGAGGAGGTAGGGCTCGATGCCACCCGCGGGGCGAGACCAGTGAAGCTGCGCAGGCGCCTCCGGGCTGCCCCCAAAAATCGAGAGGATGCTCAGCCCGATCAGCGCCAAAATCACATACTGCAGCCTGATGGCGAGGGCGGTGCTGATGAAGGTGAGCACCGTCAGGGCCACCAACGTCGCCGTCCCGCAGATTCGGATGGCCCGGGCATCGGCCGGGATCTCAAGATAGGACAGGAGGCTCTCGGAGAACCCGATGATGTACAACGAGATGCTGAACGAGAGCCCTAAAAACAGCGCGATCCCAATGGTCCCCCCCAGGGGGAGCCCGAGACTGCGAGAGATGATGTAATAGGGGCCGCCGGCGCCGACCGCCTTGTCCGTCGCGATCGACGAGATGCTCAGCCCGGTGCTCACCGAGATTACGTGGGCGACCATGATGATGATCGCCGTGGTCTGAAGGCCGCCGTTCCCCACAACCCACGGCAACCGCAGGTACATGATCACCCCGAGAATCGTGAGGATGGACGGCGTAAATACGCCGCCGAAAGTTCCAAACTTGCCGTCCTTGGCCATACGAGGCGCTGCCGCGCGCGCGCGCGCTAGCCCCTGCACTATAGGCAGCAATCGCCCATCGCGTCGAAAAACGACGTGTCTTCAGGCTGGGGTGTCGAGCCAAGTGTTTGAAATGAAATAAAAAAATGGTGATCGCGCGACGACGCGCGGACAACCTGGGGCCCCTGCCGTCTGAACGGGCTGACGGCGGATTCCCCGCTCCTTCGACGCGGCGACCCCGCATGGAACTTGATATGCTCCCGGCTGCATGAGCGACGTCGCGATCACGATGTGGAGCCGCGTTCGCGGCGCGGGCCTCTTTTTTTGGATCGTCGCGTGCGACCTCATCACAAAATGCACGGCGCGCCTCGGCGGATGCCCGGATGAACCCGTGGTCAACGCCGCGTTCTTCAAGGGGATTCTGACCCCACCCCAAGGATGTGCAGGCACCGAGCTCGCCGGCCCCGAACTGCAGCTCGTCCCAGGACTCCATGACGGCGCGCTGTTCGGCCTTGGCGCCGGCCAGTTTGGGGGCTTCGCAGGTCAAGTATACGCGCTGAGTCTGCTGTTCTTCGCCGTCGCGATCACCATCGTGATTCGTCGGTGGAAGCATCAAACCGGCGCGGACTCGAGCTTGTTGGCGCTCATCTGGGCGGGCGCCCTCGTGTCGGCGATCCCTCGACTGATGGGCACGGGGCTCGGCTGGTACGAGATCAGCGCCTTTGGATTGCTCACCGGTATCGGCGAGTTGTCCCTTGTGATCGGCGTGATCTGGGGGCTGTGGCGCTTCTTGGCCGAGCTCGTCGGCTGACCGCATATCGACGCGGCCGCCGCCGGTTGCTATGATTCGCTCGTGGGCACGCGCGCGACGGTCATTCTTGAAGCCTGTAATGAGTACGATCCAGAGCGCATCCGTCGCATCGTGCGAGCCGGTCTTGAACATCTCGACCTCGCCCCCCACGGCCGCACGCTCGTCAAACCAAACTGCGTCGCCTCCGGCAAGCACTTTCCCCACGCGTTCACCCGCCCGGAGTTCTTGGAGGGCGTGCTGCTCGCGCTCAAGGACCGGACCAACGCACCGCTCGACGATTTTGCGGTGGGTGAGCGCTGCGGCATCACCGTGCCGACGCGCTACGCGTTCAAAGAGGCCGGCTATTACCCCATGCTCCAGCGGGTCGGCGCGCGTCCTGTCCACTTCGACGAGGTGAGCCAGGTCGAGATTCCGCTCGACCACGAGGACCGCTTGCGCGACAGCCTCTTCACCCCCGCCCCCGTGGCCGCCGCCGATTTCTTTGTCAACTGCCCCAAGTTTAAGGCCCACCCCTGGACCACGGTCACCTTCTCGCTCAAAAACTACATCGGCATTCAAGATGATCGACATCGACTCATCGATCACGACCACAAGTTGAACGAGAAGATCGCGGACCTCCAGTACATCGCGCAGCCCCAGTTCATCGCCATCGACGCCATCACCGCCGGCGAGGGGCGCATGCTCACGCCCATCCCCTTCGACATGGGCATGGTCCTCATGGGGGACAACCAGGTCGCCTTTGACGCCGTGTGCTGTCACATCATCGGCGTCGACCCGCGCTCGGTCCCCCACATCCGCTTGGCTCACGAGCGCGGCTTTGGCCCGATTGATCTCGACGACATCGACGTCGTCGGGAGCGTGTCCCTCGACGAGGCGAAGGCCCGGGCCGCGGGCTTTCGCGTGGGCCTTATCCCAGTGGACGAGTATTTCAAGGGCTCCTCCATCCGCGCCTACGGCGGGACCCCCCCACAACCCTCGAACACGGACTATTGCTGGGGCGGGTGCCCCGGAGCGCTTGAGGAGGCCATCGAGATCCTACGGCAGTTCGACACCGGCACGGATGACAAGATCCCTCCGACCCATATTGTCTTCGGCGCCTGGGACAAGCCCCTCGACGTCAACCCCGGGGAAAAGGTGATCTTCATGGGGGACTGCGCCACCTACCGCGGCCCCGTTGCGGGGCGCGACGTGGTCATCGAGAACGTCTACCAAGATCGCGCCACCAAGAAACCACTCGACGCTAAAGACGTCGACATCTTCGGCAAGATGATCGGCACCACCCTCGCGTGGCAGTCCATGCGGAGCAAAGACGTGCTGGAGATCCGCGGCTGCCCGGTCAGCGTGGCCGAGCAAGTGCTCTTGCTCGTCAAGCTCGGGAAGCTCAAGAATCCGTACATGGATCCCCTCGTGGCGCTGCGCTTTACCAACGCTTACCTCGGCAAGCGGGCGCGCAACGCCATGAACCGACTGCTCGGGATTCCCTATAACCGGCCCGGTGCCGCGCTGCGCGGCGCCGCCAAGCCCCGGCTGCAGCTTCCCGTCTCCACCAATTAATGTTCGGGGCGGCTGGCGCGGCTACTTCGGCACGCACATCCCCATGTCGCAATCCATGTTGCCCATGCAACTGTTAAAGCATTCGCCGCAGTGCTGCTTTGTGCTCTGAAGATCGACGCATTCTCCACCGCAATCGGTGAGACCAGGATCACACATCACGCCAGTGGTCGAGGTCTCTCCACCGCCGGTGGTGTCCGCGGTGTCCGTACCCCCCGAGTTCCCGCTGCCCGCGCTCGCCGTCCCCGGATTGCCGGTTACGTCCCCGCCACCATCTCCCGTCGTCTCGCCCCCTGCGGTCCCGGAGGTGCCTCCCGCGTCCAGACCACCATCCTCAGCGCCCGTCGTGCTGGTGCCACCGGAGGTGTCCGAGGCCTGCGACGATGAAGCTCCCATGAAGTCAGGGTTGTCTTCGATGCAGCCAAGCGCGAGGGCGCTGCTTGAGAGGAGGAGGCAAAGTTTAAGGATGTGCGTTGGCATGTCTAGAATCTCCCTGTCAGCCCGACAAAGCGGGGACCGATGACGGCGCTCATACGCCGCTGTTTTTTGCGATCGAGGATCAGCAACGTCGTCCCTGCTGCCACCAGCGCCAACCCGCTCACGGTGAGGCCGACGCCAGCACCGAGCGTGTTGTAGCGAAACTTGCAGCCACCGTCGGCGTCCACGTTCGCGCCCTCGCAGTCCCTTTTGTAGGGGTTCTCATCGATCCCGAGCAGCACGAACCCCGACAACATCGCCGCGCTCCCCGCTCCGATCGCGGACCACGTCACGATGCGCGAGGTCTTCGGCGTCCACCAGCCGTTGGCCTCTCCTGGCTCGAGCGCCACCGTGACCGCGCGACCCTCTTCGGTCGTCACCTCCACCGTCTCGCGAGCGGTGATGTAGCCCTCTTTGCGGACCTCGACCTCCCGCGTCCCCACCCCAACATCGCCATCGAAGGGCGTGAATCCGTAGGACTCACCGTCCACAAACACCTCCGCCCCCGGCGGCTCGCTGCCCACAGAAAGCTGGCCTTCGAAGGAGACGGGCGCTGGCTCGGCAGAAGGATCGGGCAACTCGGCTCCAAGCATCGCGACCGCCTGGGCGAGATCGACCGCCGCTTCGGTCACCTCGTCGAACGAACAGATTTCGCAGTCGACGGATTCTGTCCCCACCACCGCGCCGTCCTGCGCTCCACGAAGCTCCACGGAGATCAGATAGTCGTTGAGGTTCTCTTCGACGCGGACGCTGAGCGCCCCCGCGAGCATCCCGGCGCGCGCTGAATCGACCACGCAGTCGGGCTCGGAGCACCCTAGCCCGATGGCGGTGACCTCATGCCCAGCGCCGCGCAGCGCCTCAATCACGCCGGCGTCAACCCTCTGTACGAGCTCTGGGGTCGCCCCCTCGCCGACAGCCACAGTGGGCCCGACACCGAGCGACGGACCTGCGTTGGCGATTCCTAGCGCAAGTGCGACTGGCGTGAAGGCAGACACTCCCATCGAGGCAGTCTATCAGGCGGCGTGGGTTAGGTGAACTCCAGCGGCAAGTTTAAGGCCGGCGAAGTTGTTGCCCGCTTGCGCCCCACCGCGGCGAAATTTTGTATAAAATAGCCACGTGGCAGAGGACACACCACCGGACTCCTCGAACAAGGACGAGCCGCAGCCCGCGGATGAGTCCCGCAAGGACGCGCCCAAAAAGCAGCCTACCCTTCCGCCGGCGCCTGTCGGACGGACGGCGGGCAAAAAGACCACGGCGTTCTCAGACCTGATTCTTGGCGGGGCGAAACAACCCGCCAAAACAGTCGCCACGAGCGGCACAAAGCCCTCAGTTGGGGGTTCGGACACGAAGAGCTCCGCCTCGGGATCGGCGGGCGCGTCGGGATCCAAGGGCGCTGTTGGTTCGGGCCTTGGCCTTAAACTCGGCAGTTCCGCGACCATGAAGCGCCCCGACGTCTCGGATTCCAGCCATGACACTGAGACCTCCGCCACCGATCTCAGCCTCACGGAGATGGAGGTGCTCGAGCTCGACGACGACGAGCAGGAGAAGGCGCCCGCGGCCCGGACGAGCGGTCCTCCCCAACGCAATCCCCCCCCGCGCCCTCAGCGCACTCCCGCCTTCGGCCGCTCGGCCGCTGATACGACGGCGACGACGGCGACGACGAGCGGGGCCCCTGCGGCGACCGCGGAGCGAGACGGTGACGAGGAGCGACTCGCACGTGCGGCCGGGTTGATACCCGAGCCCTCCGAAAAGGAGCCCCACGGCGCCACGAACCCGAAGAGCAGCACCGCCACATACCCCAGCCCGCATTGGGCCGGCGAGGTCCACGAACAGACCAGCGGAGACGAGGCCACCTGCCGCGTGCTCCACCTGACGAGCGGGGCGACCCGCGAGCGAGGGGCCCTCGACGGATTTAAGACGAGCACCGGCGACGCGCACGCCAGGCTCGGCGAAGGCCACTGCGAACTCCTCGCGGCGTCCATCGATAACGGCACCTTGCATCTGGCCACCCGCGGCCACGGGCTGCCCTCACTCCGAGAGACCATGCGCGAGACGCCGGTGGCGCTCGACCGTGCCTGCGGCATCCTCCGACAAGTGGCCGCCGCAGGTGCGACGCTCGAGAAGGAAGGAATCGAACATGGGGCGCTCACAGTGGACGCCGTGCTCCTCGACACGAACGACGTGGTCCGCTTGACCGATGTCGGCCTCGTAAAGCTCGTGGATCTTGAGGCGGATGCCTTCGACAATGAGTTCGCGCCGCATCTCCCGGAGACCGCCGTCGGCATGCCCCCCGAGCGCCCCGATATTTACGGCTTTGGGTGCGTGGCTTTCTTCGCGCTGACCGGGCGGCCTCTGTTTCGTGAGGCAGGCACCGCCGACGCGGGGCAACAGCGCAGGCGGCACGCAATCGAAGAACCAGACCGGCTCAAGCGCGAGGGCCGAAAGCTCCACGAGGAGCTCAACGCCTTTGTCCAACGCTGCCTCGAAAAGGACCCGTCGGACCGCTACGAAGACTTCACCAAGCTCGGCATAGCGCTCGGAGAAGCGCTCACCGCTGCGGGCGTCACCACCGACTTCGACGACCTCGGAATCCATGCGGGAGGACGCACCGTCGACTCCCGCGAGGTGCCGACGACCGCGGGGGCGATCGTCGCCCGCGCGTCAAGCTCGAGCAGCAATCTGGCGCCCGTCGAGCAGAGCACCATGCGCGTCGCCGGGGCGTCCGTGATCGCGCCGATCGCCGACGCCGCAGACGCCGCCTCTCCACGTCCTGCCACCCCGCTGGTCCCGGCACCCTCCAGCGACGAGAAGGGACTCGAGGAGTTTGAGCTCCAAAAAGCCCACATCGACTGGCCCACCAAGAGTCGACGCCTTCGCCAAATCGCCACTGTGGGCGCGGCCGCCATTTTCATCGTGCTCGCCTTGCGCTCGCTGGGCGAGTACATGTCCGAGCGAGCCGCGCAGCGCGATGCGGAGGATCAGGCGACCCTCGCCCGCGGTGACCTCCCTGACCGCTGGAAAGACCCCAACGCGAGCGCGTCCACGACCGGCACCCTTGAGGTGGTCTTCGCGGAAGGGACGCCCCCCAACGCGCGAGATGCGACGACCATTGGCGGTGACACCAGCGCCGCAGACACCTCCACCACGGGCGACGGCGGCGACACGACCACGGGCGACGGCGACGGCGACGACACGACCACGGGCGACGGCGACGACACGACCACGGGGCAGGCCGTCCAAGAGGCCGTCCAAGAGGCCGTCCCCTTGGCGGACGAGGCTCCCCCAGCGGAGCCGGCCCCTGCGGCCCCGACACCCGCCCCCGCCCCCGCCCCCAC
>CALKDV010000050.1 GCA_938084085.1 uncultured Nannocystaceae bacterium | reverse complement strand
GGGGGCATCTTCCCGTGGTACGAGGAAGGTCAACCAGTGCTCTGGCACTCCCCGGATCCGCGCATGGTGCTTCTACCGCGGGCGCTGTGCGTTAACCGGAGCTTGCGCAAGGTGCTCCGTCGCGGGCGCTTTACCGTCCGGATGGACACTGCGTTCGAGGCGGTGATTCGCGCGTGCGCGCGCGTACCTCGTGAGGGTCAAGATGGGACCTGGATCACAGCGGAGATGATCGACGCGTACTGTGAACTTCACACCATGGGGCACGCGCATAGCGTGGAGGCGTGGGAGGGCGAAGAGCTGGTGGGAGGTTTGTATGGAGTCTCCGTGGGCGCGATCTTTTGCGGCGAGTCGATGTTCGCGAGGGAGAGTGACGCGTCCAAGGTGGCCTTTGTCTACCTCGTTCGACAGCTTGAAGACTGGGGATTTCAACTCATCGATTGTCAGGTTTACACCGAGCATCTGGAGCGATTTGGTGCGGAGGAGGTTCGCAGAACATCGTTCCTCGACGCGTTGACTCTGTTTCGGGATCGTGAAGTGCGGATTGGCGCATGGGAGTTGGATGTGACGGCGGATGAGGTTCTTCGGTGAGACTGACCGCGCAAAAAATGTATGTTGCTTGAATGTTTGATGGGTGCGCGCGTACTGTCTCCCCTAAGGAGCTTGACTACATGTCTGCACAAAACTTTCGTATCCACATCAATGCTGTATCCCGTACTGTGAGTGTCGCCGGTCTCTGCGTTGCGATGACCGCGTCCTCCCTGTTTGCCCCAGGCCTGGCCAAGGCCAGCGATTCCATGTCAGAGGCGCCACTGGCCCTGCAAGCGCGTACAGAGCCCGCAGAGGCGGCACCCGCAGAGGCGGCACCCGCAGAGGCGGCGCCCGCAGAAGCAGCGCCCGCAGAAGCGGCACCCGCAGCGGCGGCACCTGCAGCGGCACCCGCAGCGGCGGCACCGATGCCCGCCGGACCACCCCCTCCGAAGGGCGTCGGCATGATCGTCGGCGGGGCGCTTTGGGCCGGGCTCATTGGCATCCCACTGACCGCGTGGGGCGCGATCGGGCTCGCAGGTGTGAACGCGGCCGACGATGCCAGCGGAGGAGCGGTGGATGACTCGGGCGTTGGTGGAGCGAGTCGAGGGCTGATCATCGGTGGCTGCTTGGTCCCCGGTATCATCGGCCTCCTTGGCGGTGGCGCGCTGGTGGCCGTGGGCGCCATTCGGCTCAACAAATACAACCAGTGGAAACAAAATAGCGGCTACACCCTGAAGAGCGGCGCTGTCCTCGCACCCACGGTCGCGATGACGCAAGCTCGCACGGGCACCTACGGGATGAGCCTCCGCTTCTAAGCGCGGCACCACCGAAGACTAGGATGGCGAGCGTCCCCTTGTGGGCGCTCGCCATTGTCATTGGGCGGGCTCGCGAAGATCGGCCCGTGATGAATCCCGGGCACGATTGTTCGAGCGGCGTAGCTTCAGACGAGTCCTCGCTCCGACGGGCGCACTCTTTTCGGTGCGTGAGAGCGCCTTTTTCCAGGTGGCGTGATTGCACGTTCGTAGGGATTCGTGGGAATTTCCGCGCGATGTCTTTGGATCGCAGGTCACTGTCTCGCACACGCGGTAAGCCAGTGAACAAATTCGGTGTGAGGGGTCTTTGTGTGGTCATGCTCGCGTGCTCCGTGACCGCTTCAGGGCAGGCCATGGCCGCCAATTCCATCACGCAAGTGCCTGGCGCCGGCTCGTCCGACGAAGCAGCCGCGTCCACGGAAGCGGCCGCGTCAACGGCAGGGCGGGCGGAGACAGGGCCGCCAGAGGAGGCAGGGCCGCCAGAGGCAGCGGCACCGTCCAGCCCTGAGGTGCCGAACGAGCTTGAGATGCGGGCGACACTCACGGGCGAATTTGATCCTGAGAGGTCCCCTCCCACGGGCACCGGGCTGATCCTCGGCGGCGTCGCGCTCAGCGGGACGCTTGGGGCGATGGCGTTGGCGGCGGGAATGATTGTTGCAATATTTCAGACGGAAGAGGACGACTTGAGTTCCCTGGGGCTCGCGATACCACTGCTCACAGTGGGTACGGGAAGCGTCGTGGGGGGCTGGGTGATGATGGGCTACGGTTTTCGTCGCCGCAAAGCGTACAAGCGATGGAAAAGCGAGACTTTGGGGCCGTCGGCGATCATTCGACATCCCCTCAAAGGGGGCGTTGTTCTCTCGCCGGCGCTCTCGATGACACGACATCGCACGGGCACCTACGGCGTGAGCCTACGTTTTTGAGCGCAGTGTCTGGTGGGCTCGATCGCAAAAGAACTCTAACGGGAGTCCGCCGAGGGTGCGGGGGTACGCAGGCGAGCTATCGACCCTGAAACTTGGCGTCGCGGCGTTCCACGAAGGAGCGCACGCCCTCCGCGGCATCTTCGGTGGCCATGAGGGATTCGATCTCGGGCTGCAGCGCGGCGACGCTCGCTTCAAACGAGCCCTGGATGGCGCCGCGGGCAGAGGCGAGCGTCGCCTGCACGCCGAGGGGGGCGCGGCTCGCCACGGAGGCAGCGAGGGCGAGCGCGCGGGTCTCGAGTTCCCCTGGTGAGGTGACCTCTTGGACGAGACCGATCCTTCGCGCCTCGGTCGCGTCGAACATGTCGCCGGTCAACAGCCAGCGCATGGCGTCTCCCCAGCCGGCGATTTGAGGGAAGCGCAAGGTCGCGCCGCCGAATGGGAAGATGCCGCGGTTGATCTCGATCTGTCCGAAGCGTGTGTCGTCCGCCGCGAGACGAATGTCGGCAGCGAGCATGAGCTCGATGCCGATGGTGAGGCACCAGCCGCGCACCGCGACGATCACCGGCTTCGTGCGCGTGCGGCCGTGCAACCCTAGCGGGTCGACGAGGTCGTCAGGGAACAACAGCGCGCCGCGGGCGACTTGCGGGCCGACCTCGGCGAGGTCGAGACCCGCGGTGAAGTGGTCTCCTGCGCAGGTGACCACCATGCACCGGGCGTCGGCGTCGTCTTCGTAACGCGTGTAGACCTCCGCGAGCTGCCGCAGCATGGCGACGTCGAAGGCGTTGCGCTTTTTCGGTCGCTCAAGGCGCGCGACGGCGACGTAGGGGTGCGGGGTTTCGTAGGCGACGCGGCGCTCGGCAGACATGGGCCGAGGGTAGCAAAGGATCGTGTGGGCACGGCAGGGGCGCGTGCCGCCGCGGGAATCAGGAGCTTGGGGGACTCGCGTCGCGGGGTGAGGGGGTTCCCACGTAGGCGAAGCCGGTGGGAAGGTCACGCCCGCGCAACACCCGAACGGTGGTCGGGATTTCGAGGACGGCGGTGACCAGCAACCCGAATCCTGTGAACGCGAGGGCCACTTGTCCGCTGAGTCGATCGAGGGAGACGAGGGCGACGACTGCGCCGAGGCCAAGGACGCTCGCGATGTATCCTCCGTAGCTCATGGCGAGGAACTGACGGGGCGTGCTGCGCTGCACGTCGAAGGCGAACAAAAAAATGGAGCGGAGCGAGCGCGCAGGGACGGCTCGCCCGCCGCTGAAGTGGGCGCCGAGCAGGTGTCCCCACTCGTGGAGCAAGAAGCCCGTGACGCCGAGGAGCAGGCCGGCGAGCGCCGACAACCACCACGGCGTGACGGCCTCTGGTCTCCCGTCTGTGAAGAGCCACACCGCGACGGTGAGGGCGACGATCACGGCGTCACGTACGCCCAGTTTGACCCACTGCATGTCGCCAGCATAGCAGCAACGCCGCTACGAGCCGTCGGGATCGGTGGTGGGGGGGAGGACGGGCGGCTCCGCCGGCGGGGTGCGGGCGATGGGGGGCAGCGGGGGAGGTGTGGGCGCCGGCGAGGCAGCGACCTGCGGGGTAGCAGGGGTCCGCGTGGACGCGGGCTCCTCGGGCGCGGGCTCCTCGGGTGCGTCCGACAATGTGGCGGGGGCGTCGAGATCGGCGTCCTGTGGCGACGGCGGCGCGTCCGTTGCGGTCAACTTGGACTTCGTCATCGGGAAGCCCACGGCGAAGATGAGGATCGTCGTGAACACGCAGGCGAAGACCACCACCGGCAGGATCTCCGTCCCTGGCATCGACGGGTCGACCGCCGCGGGGATCATCGCGAGAACACCGGCCGCCATACCTCGAGGCATGGAGACGATCACCAGGTTGCGCTGCGCTGGAGGAATCTTCGCCGCGGCCGCCAGCGTCATCACGGCGGGGACCCGAGCGGCGAGGAGCACGAGCCCCAAGAGCACCCCCAAGAAGATGAGGGACCACGGGGGGGCCAGCATGGCGCCGATGAAGGTGAAGAAGAAAGACTTGATGATGAAGGTGATCTGGTCGTGGGTGTTTCGAAATCCGCGCGACAGGCCGGTGTCTTTGCGCATGCCCACGGAGTTCGCGAGGCTCGGCGCGTTGCCTACGATGACCGACGCGGTCAAAATGCCGAG
>CALKDV010000049.1 GCA_938084085.1 uncultured Nannocystaceae bacterium | reverse complement strand
CCGGCCACGGCAGGGGTCACCCCAGGATAGCCGGGGATCTCACCGTGGCCCCTCATCGCCTCCCCCATGCGGTGTGGGGCGGCGGACGATAGAACACTTGAACTGTGGCGCGTTGCTTGCGACGCTCCCGTTCATGCGTTTTCGGGTTTCATCGTTCCTCGGGAGGCTCTCGCTCGTCACGGTCGGCATCGTACTCGCTACGTCCAACGCCGCCGCGGACGAGGGTCAGTGGACCCCCGACCAAATCTCCCAGCTCGACTTCGAGATGATGAAGGCTCGTGGATTGGATTTGAGCGCGGAGCAACTGTGGGATCCCGACGGCGACGAGCGCAGCGGCGGTCTCATGCGCGCCGCGGTCAATCTCTCAGGATGCAGCGCCTCCTTCGTCAGCCCGGACGGGCTCATCGCGACCAACCACCACTGCGCGTACTCAGCCATCCAGGCCAACAGCACGGTGGAGCACGACTATCTCAACGACGGCTACCTCGCGGCGAGTCGCGCCGAAGAGCTTCGCGCTACGGGAAAAACCATTCGCGTCCTGCGATCGGTGCGAGACGTGACCGAGACCATCGACGCCGCGCGGGCCTCGGTGGCGACCGGGGACTACGAGAGCCCCGACGCCATGTACGTCGCCATCACCAACGCGGTCGACGCGGCGTCCCGCGAGCTCGTGCGCGCGTGTGAAGAGAAATCAGTGGGGCTCCGCTGCAACGTCGCGAGCTTCTACAACGGGTCGTTCTTTCGCATCAACGAGTACGTCGAGCTCAAGGACGTTCGCCTCGTCTACGCGCCCCCCGCCTCCATCGGCGAGTACGGGGGGGAGATCGACAACTGGATGTGGCCCCGACACACCGGAGACTTCTCCTTACTACGGGCCTACGTCGGCCCCGACGGGGATCCTGCGGAGTTCAGCGAGGCCAACGTCCCCTATCAACCTGGCGTCCATCTGCAGGTCTCGCCAGACGGGGTGACCCCGGGGGATTTCGTCGCCATCCTCGGCTACCCGGGTCGCACACAGCGCTATCAACCCGCCGCAGAGGTGGCGCGCGGCGTCGATCAGGTCCTCCCGTTCATCGTCGACTTTTACGGGGAGTGGATCGCGATCTTGGACCGGGTTGGCTCTCAGGACGCCGCGGTGCAGATCAAGGTCGCGTCCCTAAAAAAAGGCCTCGCGAACCGTCACAAAAACGCCCGAGGGATGCTCGCGGGGATCGCCCAGATGGAGTTGACCACCGCCCGCGCGACCGAGGATCAGGCGCTGCGCGCGTGGGTCCAGGAGGGCGGAGCGGAGCGCGTGCGGATCTACGGGGACGTCCTCGACAAGCTCACCGCGCTGAGTGACCGCGCGCGCGCCACCCACGAGCGTGACGTCCTGGTCTCGTCGCTGCGCCGAGGCCCGTCGCTCTTGGCCATCGCGATCGATCTGGTGCGCAAGGCCACCCTCGCGTCGGTCGACGACGCGAAGCGCCCCTCCGCCTTCACCTCGCGCAGCGCCGATGCCCTGTGGGCCAGGCAGGAGCGACGACTCCGCGATCTCTCTCTCGAGGTCGACGCGGAGGTGTTCACGATGTTCGTACGACGGATGCAAAGGCTCCCCGAGGCGCTGCGCCCGGAAGGCCTCACAACCCTGCTCCCGGGGGAGGATCGAGCCGCCAGCCTCACTGCGGCGCGAACGCTCTTCTCGAAGACGTCTCTTGGAGAAGCCTCGGCCCTCCAGCGCCTGTGGGAAGAATCCGATCTCGCGGGACTCCGCGCGCTCAACGACCCGATCGTCGATCTGGCCATCTCTTTGGTGCCAATCATCGAGCGCGTCGAGGCGGAAGGCAAGGCGAGGCGAGGCGAAGCCAACACCCTCTACCCGCCGTACTTCGACATGCTCCGCGCGACGCGAGAGGGCCCCGTGTATCCCGACGCCAACAGCACCCTGCGGTTCAGTCACGCGGCGGTTATGGGCTATCAAAAGTGGGATGGCGCCCCCCAAAGCCCCCAGACAACGTTGCGAGGCGCGGTCGAAAAGCACACGGGGCAAGACCCCTTCGACCTCCCGAAGAAGGTCCGAAGAAAAGCACGGGCTGCACGCTCGACCTACTGGTCCGATCCACAACTCGGGGAGCTTCCTGTGTGTTTCTTGTCCAATGGTGACACCACGGGAGGAAACTCGGGATCCCCCGTCATCGACGGTAAGGGTCGACTCGTCGGATTGAATTTTGATCGCGTGTGGGAGAACATCGCGGGCGACTATGGCTTCAACCAGGGTCACTCACGGAACATCAGCGTTGATATTCGCTACCTGCTATGGATGCTCGATGAGGTCGAGGGTGGCCAGACACTCCTGACCGAGATGGGCGTAGCCGAGTTCGCCGACGCCCCCGCGCGTCCTCGCGTGACCGGCGGGGCTGAGGGTCCCCCGAGCACGCACGCCCCCGCGGGCTGCGCGTGCGACGTGGCCGAGGAGCCCACACCGTGGGCGCCCCTCGGATCGCTGAGCGCGCTCTTGCTGTTGTTGCCGCGTCGTCGGCGCGCGCTCCGATGAGGTCGCCCCCGTCGGCTCTGCCACATCCGATCGAGCGCCGCCACCGCACTCAGACTTCGTGAATCGACAAATCCATGTAGGCCGGTGAACGTTGTCGAGGCTCTGCTACCCTCGTTTTGCCGACGATGTCTCTCTCGACCACCTTCTTGCGACGCGCCCGACTCGAAGCAGAGCGATACGGGGCAGACCCCTGGGTGTTCGTCAGAGAGTTCACGCAAAATGCCCGCGACGCAGGGGCCACCCGTGTCGAGATTCAGGTCACGCCCACGGACCAAGGCACCTCCTTGATTTTCGTCGACGACGGAGAGGGCATGAGCTGGGATCACGCGCAGCGCTTCTTGTTCTCCCTCTACTCCTCGAGCAAGTCCGAAGACCTCCGGACGGTCGGGAAGTTCGGGGTTGGTTTTTGGTCGCACCTGCGTATTGATCCGATCGCGATTGACGTGCGCTCTCGACTGCGTGGGGAGCCGGGGTGGAGCCTGCGTATCGACACGAGCCGTACCACCGCTCGACGTGGTGACTACGAGGGGCCCGTCGGCACGCAGATCGAACTCCACCTCTCGCTCCCCTCCCCCGTGGTGCGAGAGGCCGTCGAGGACGCCGCGAGGCAGAGCGTCCGATTCATCCGTACTCTGCGAGGAGACGCGCCGCTGAAGGTAGGCATCCAAGGCGAGCCGATCAACGCGTCATTCTCACTTCCATCCCCGAGCCGCCAATTCGACGACCGTGGCGTCCGCGGCGTGGTGGCCCTCGGCCGTTCGCCGCGCGTGGAGCTCTTCTCGCGCGGCATTCGCGTGCGGGCCGCGGGGTGCCTCCATGATCTACTTCGAGATCATCCCAAGCTGAGCTACAGCCGCCTGCGGTTCTCGTCGCTCCCGGGATCCCTTGCTCCCCAGGTACTGCTCGAGGTTGATGACCTCGATCTCGATCTCTCGCGTTCGGACGTGAAGAACGCCGC
>CALKDV010000048.1 GCA_938084085.1 uncultured Nannocystaceae bacterium | reverse complement strand
CCTGAGGTCGCCATCGCGGCGTCACGGAGCGCCACGGCAAGCGCGGGTTTCCGTGCCGTCCCCGATTGGGGGGACTCGACGCCGATCCTCCACGCGGTCCCTGCGGGACCGTCTCCTCGGACGCGGATCTCCCCACCAATCTCGACCATGTACCGCGAAGCGCCGGCCGCATCGAGAAGCGCCGCAAGGTTGTCGACCGCGTACCCCTTTGCCACCGCCGACAGGTCGAGTTGGATCCCTGCCCGACTCCATCGAACCGCGCGCTTCGTTGGGTGCAGGTCGAGCGCGTCGAAGCCGACAGTGCGCATCAAACCGGCGACGTCCGGAGCCACGGATGGCCTCGCATCGGGGCCAAAACCCCACGCACGCACGAGCGCACCAACGGTCGGATCAAACGCCCCGTCACTCGCGTTGTGGATCCGCTTGGAGAGCGCGAGCACTTCGTGCAGCTCCGGAGACACCTCCACCCACTCGCCAGGACGAGTTCGGTTGAGCCTCATCAACTCCGAGTCGTCGCGGTAGGTGGACAGGGCCCCGTCGAGCAGCTGAAGCCGGCGGTCCAGGTCTTGAGAGAGCGATGTTACATCCGGCGCTTCCCCAACCATCTTAACGGTCCAGGTGGTCCCGAAGATTCCACCGCTCACGCTGGTGAGGTCGCTCGCTGCGGTGGAGGCCGCCCCGTGGTGTTGCGGGTCCCGAACGCGCTCCGGCGTCGTGGCCCACAACAGCAGCAGGCCACCGCCCGCAAGAACGCTCCACGGGAGCAGTCGACGCGTCAACCTGCTCCCGTGTGCGTGGGGCCTATGGGCGCCCTGATCAGCCACCGAAATCGTCGAACATGACGTTCTCGGGCTCGACGCCGAGGTCGATGGCCATCTTGATGACCGCCTCATTCATCATTGGTGGCCCGCAGATGTAAAACTCGATGTCTTCGGGAGCCTCGTGCTTCGACAGGTAGTTGTCGTAGACGACCTGGTGGATAAACCCGGTGTATCCCTCCCAGTTGTCCTCGGCCAGCGGTGCCGAGAGCGCGAGGTGCCAGTCGAAATTCTCGTTCTCACGCGCGATCGTGTCGAAGTGGTCGATATAAAAGGCCTCCCGCAGCGAGCGAGCGCCGTACCAAAACGTCACCCGGCGCTCCGTGTTCACGCGCCGGAACTGATCGAAGATGTGCGAGCGCATGGGCGCCATCCCAGCGCCGCCGCCAATGAAACACATCTCGTTGTCCGTCTCCCGCGCAAAGAACTCGCCGTAGGGACCCGAGATGGTCACGGGATCTCCGGCCTTGAGACTGAAGATGAACGACGACATGATGCCCGCGGGCAGGTCGTCGCGCCCGGGGGGTGGGGTCGCCACCCGCACGTTCAGCATGATGATCCCGTGCTCCTCTGGGTAGTTGGCCATGGAGTACGCTCGGGTCACGCTCTCATCCACCTTGGACTCATAGCGCCAGACATCAAAACGGTCCCAGTCGGGCTGGTACTCCTCTTCGATGATAAAATCCTTGTACTGGATATGGTGGGGCGGGCACTCGATCTGGATGTAGCCGCCCGCGCGGAACGGGACCGCCTCTCCCTCTGGGAGGTCCAAAATAAGCTCTTTGATAAAGGTGGCGACGTTGTGATTGCTACGCACCGAGCACTGCCATTTGCGGACGTCGAAGACCTCCGGGTCGAGCTCGATCTGCATGTCAGACTTCACCTTCACCTGGCACGAGAGGCGGACGCCTTCACGCGATTCGCCCCGGGTGATCCAGCCCTCTTCGGTGGGGAGCATGGCGCCGCCACCTTCTTGAATTTTTACCTTGCAGACGCCGCAGCTGCCCTTGCCTCCGCACGCGGAGGGGATGAAGATCTTGTTGTCCGCCAGGGTGTTGAGCAAGGTTGAACCGGCGGCGGTTTTGAGCGCTTTTCCAGGGTCTTCGTTGACCGTGATGACGACCTGCTCGCTGCTCACGAGGCGGCTGCGGGCGACGGCCAGCACCGCCACGAGGGCGAGCACGATAGTGATGAAGAACGCGACGCCCAGCCCAATGAGCTGAAGCTCGGTGCTTGAGAGCGGCGCTTCGGTGACTGCGAGAATAAGATCCATCATTGCTTCGTTGCTCCTCTACAGCTGAATCCCTGCGAATGCTTGGAACCCCAAGGCCATCAAGCCGGTGACGATGAAGGTGATTCCGAGGCCGCGAAGGCCGGCTGGAACATCGGAATAGCGCATCTTCTCGCGGATGGCCGCGAGCGCGACCACCGCCAGCATGAAACCGAGGCCAGAGCCGAATCCAAACACGAGGCTCTCCCCCACGTTGTAGTCGCGCTCCACCATGAACAGCGAGGAACCCAAGATGGCGCAGTTGACGGCGATCAGCGGGAGGAACACACCCAAGGCCGCATGCAGCGCCGGCAGGAACTTGTCCAGCGTCATCTCCACAATCTGCACGGCCGCCGCGATGGTGCCGATGAAGACCAGATAGTTGAGGAAGGACAGATCGGTGTCTGGCATCCCCGCCCACGAAAGGCCGCCCTCGCGCAGCGCGAAGTGATAGATGAGCGCGTTCATGGGGCACGTCACGGTCAACACGAAGACGACCGCGGCGCCAAGGCCGATGGCGGTCTCCACCTTCTTCGAGACGGCGAGGAATGAACACATCCCCAAAAAGAACGCGAGGGCCATGTTCTCAACGAACGTGGCCTTGGTCAGGAGGCTTAGATAATGCTCAAGCATGGTCTTACTCCGATTCCACCAGTTCTGGCTTCATGGTTCGGATCACCCAGATGGCGAGTCCGATGAGGAAAAATGCGGCGGGTGACAGGACCATCAGTCCGTTGGCTGGGTACCAGCCGCCGTCGCGAACGAGCGGGAGGATCGTCACGCCCATGAGTTGTCCCGCCCCGAACAATTCGCGGACGGCGCCCACAATCACCAAGAGCAAGCTGTAGCCCAGCCCGTTCCCGATGCCGTCCAGCAGGCTCGGGAGCGGAGGGTTCGCCATGGCGAAGGCCTCCGCCCGTCCCATGACGATGCAGTTCGTGATGATCAGCCCAACGAACACCGACAGCTGCTTGCTGACGTCGAAGACGAAGGCCTTCAGGACCTGGTCCGTGATGATGACGAGGGAGGCGATGATCGTCAGTTGGACGATGATGCGGATGCTCGATGGGATGTAGTTCCGAATCGTACTGACCGCGAGGTTGGACA
>CALKDV010000047.1 GCA_938084085.1 uncultured Nannocystaceae bacterium | reverse complement strand
GAGAAGCCCAGAGCGCGAGGGCGCCCGCGTAATCCTTGGCCGCCGCCGCCGCGCGAGCTCGGGCACGAATCGCCTCGGGCGTCGTGGGGCTGGTCGTCGACGGGAGACCTCTCGTCTTGCCCGTTCGAAACATGCGCCGTGCATCGACGGCGTCGTTCATCGCCGCAACGGGCACCGGCGCGTCCGTGTTGGGCAGTCCCCCACCGTACTGCTGAGCGACCGCCA
Source organism: uncultured Nannocystaceae bacterium (assembly GCA_938084085.1). Lineage (GTDB taxonomy): Bacteria > Myxococcota_A > Polyangia > Nannocystales > Nannocystaceae > JAAZXR01. The sequence continues at coordinate 3,893 of CALKDV010000047.1, read as the reverse complement.
CGATCTCATCTCGACTCACGCCGAGGCCAGCTCGGCCCACCGTGCGCGAGAAGCCAAACTCCAAAATCGGGCTGTCATCGGTGTCCACAAAGTCTCCGTACTGGTCCGCGATCATCTCCGTCGCGGCTCCTCCCGCAATAAATCCAGACAGCATGCCACCGACTCCGGAGACACCCCACGCCGCCTCAAGCCCCTCTCGATACGGATACTGTTGCGCCCGAGTTTCAATCTCCGCGAGGCTGTAGGGCTCATCCGACTTGAACCCAACGAGCAGGATGTCGGAGCCGAACTTTGTGCTCCATATCTCAACGAGCGGAAAGACCGTCTTCATCGTCGCGATGGCCGTTTTGATCGTCAGTGCGTCAATCTCATAGGTTTGCACCCATTGAACGAACACGCCGCGGTCGGTCATTTTGGTCACCGCAGACCGGTAGAAGTCCTGAGAGTAGAGGCTGGCGATTCCCGCCCGGTACGGGTTTGATGGCTCCGAAAACACCACGTCATAGTGGTCGTCCGAGGTCATCAACACCTCTCGGCCGTCTCCGTACAAGAGGCGCACTTTAGGGTTGGACAACATGTCCTCGTTCACCGGGCCAGAAACCTCGGCGACCCGACGAATGGCGGGCTCAAACTCCACGACGTCGACCCGCTCCATCGTGGGAACCTTCGCGAGCCAGCCTGCGGTCGAACCGGTACCCAAACCGATCACAAAGCCTAACCGTGGATTGGGATGCATGCTCGCGCCGATCAGTCCGCTCATGACGGTGGTCGGTAGGTCTCCCACTGTGTGTCCGTCAACCTTGCCAGAAACTGCGAAGGCGAATCCGTCGGTATCGAGCAACGCCACCGAGGACTCCCGACCATCCGCCTCCCAAAAGACAGCGCCTTGGTAGGTTCGTCGAAAGTTCTCGAACAGCTGCTGGGAACCCAACACCTTCTGGGAGACTCGCCCTGCTCCGATCGGAGAGTGTCGCCACGCGGAGGTGGGGCCCTCGCCAAACATGCTCACGAGCGCGACCCCCGAGGCGGCGAGGACCCAGCCTCGGGCCGCGCCCCCTGGCTCGCGTCGCACCATCGCCATCCCAAACGCCCCGAGCGCCAAGGCCAGCAACACCACGACCATCACGAGCCAGAGCTGGGTCGCGCCGAGCGCGACGAGGAGTCCAAATCCTGACAAAATCGATCCGAGGATCGCGCCGATGGTGTTGCACAGATAGGTGGCCCCCACCTGAGAAGCGACCCGCCGACGACCGCTTCCTAGCAGCCCAACGAGCAGCGGGAACTGATACCCCGAGATCAGCGCCGGCGGCAGCACGACGAGCATGGTCACGCACGCCCAGCCCATGACCAACCCGCCGAATCCAAAGGCTTGGAGGTCTCTGAGCACCAGCGTCACAGCAGCGAGATCATCCCCCACCCCGTACGGGACTGCGATAAACGCCGCCTCCAGGGCACACGTCATCGCGAACCCGGCGACGGAGGGTCGTCGTGGCGACCCGCGGCGACCGTAGATGGCCGCGCCTCCACCGATGCCGAGCAGCGCCACCGTCAAGATCAATCCAAAGCTATACGACGACCCGCCGAGCAGCGGCGCGAACATGCGGTACCACACCAACTCCATCGAGAAAAAGGCGAGTCCAACAACCGTGGATGCGAGATACACAAAGCCCACAGGCGCCGCTCGGACCTCTCCTGCCTCCTGATCGAGAGACGCGTCCGTCTCGGGAGGCAGAACAGCGGACCGCCGCGCCCGCGAGCGCGCAGCGAGACCGATGAGCACGTTGAGCCCCGCCGCAAACCACAGCGAGGCACGCACCCCAAAGAACTCGAGGAAGAAAAATGTGGTCAACGTGCAGCCGAGCACGGCGCCCAGCGTGTTCACACCGTACACAAGCCCCAATTCCGCGCGCCCCGGGTCATCCGCGCGCTCCACGGCGCGAGCCAGCGTCGGCAGAGTCGCTCCCATCAGGACACACGGCACCGCGAGCACGATGCTCGACAGCGTCAGTTGAACCGCGACGGCGCCACCATTTCCGAGCGCCTGCGAGCCACCGAGTCCAAAGTAGGTCGCTCGAGCGAGATCAAGGAAAAACGGGCTCACCGCTGCTGACGCGGCGACTCCAAGTTCAAGGTTGCCGTAAAATGCGAGCGGTCTCGACGAACCATCGGCCCGCCTCCCGATCCACAGCGCGCCGACCCCAAGCCCACCCATAAAGATCGCGAGGACGGCCGCCGACGCCCCCGTTGAGGCTCCAAAAATTAGACGTAGGTGCCGCATCCACGCGATCTGGTAGACGAGCGCACAGAATCCAGAGACAAAGGCCATCGCACGAATAAAACGCTGCGGGATCGCCTCCATCGCCGCAAGGCTAGCATGCGCTCGATGTCACGGCTCAGCGGAGCCTCACCACCGAGCGGACTGTCGAACTTGCTCGCGCACAACCGGAATGTGGGCTCGTCTTGCTGGAGCGACGTCGAGGCTCCGACACCCCTCGAGCGCTCGCGCCATGGCCAAAAACCAGACCCGCCGATCGGACGACAGATCGAACACTTGATCGGATATGCTGCCGATCGGACAAGCTGCGAGCGACGAGGCAATCCCGCGTTGTCCATGGGATCAGCGCAGCCGCGTCGCCGACCCGACGTACAACGGCATCGGAGCGCAGGACTTCGTGCGTGCAGCTGCACCCACACGTCCAATATTGAGACGAGATGCGTCTCCAGATGAATCTATCTGGCCGGTTTTGCCGGCCATGAATGAAACGAACATCGTCCAGCGATCCGACTGCGTGACTGACCCAAACCAGGGCGCAATACCGCACGTAAAAAGCAGTTTTTGCGCGCAAAATGACGCATTGCTTCGGAGTTCCTCCCCGCCAAATCAACACTTTGCGCGATTTGCGCACCCGTTGAAAACCCAAGATTTGGTCAATTAGAGCCAAAGAACGCGTTTCTCGCACCAGGGGATTCGCGAAAACGCTCAGTTGGACTACCCTGATTTTCGTTATGAGATCGTCCAGCCTGCTCATCTCACTATGTCTGCTTCTCCCGACTATGGCGTGCGATCCCGCGCCAGAATCGAACACGCAGACGAGGACATCGGCGATTGGGCCGGGCATGGCTCTCGACGAATCCAACGTGGTCGCGCGCGATCCTGCGACCAATAAAATCACCTACAAGGCGCCGAAAAAGAAAAAACCGAAGCCAGTCCCGCCCACGCCCAAGCCCAAGCCCAAGCCCCAGCTGCCGCCGCTCGACAGCACCTGCGGAGAGGACCCCACCTTCCCAGGCTCCGAGGCGCCGCAGTTCGACACCCGCCGGTGGATCGGGATTAAGAATCCAGCCTTCCCATGCTCGGACTACGTCGAACCCGACTGGACCGTGACGCCGCTGTTTTCGATAGCGGGACTCCCGGGCGCCACACTCCCGCCAGGGCTCGACAAATACTGCCTCGTCGAAGCAGCGCCCGCGCTATATGGCACCGGGCTCCTTCCTCCGATCCCAGAGGGCAAAACAGCGGGCCTTCGAGACCTGGTCAAAGACGCGCCCGTCTTTCCCGCAGAGAGCGAACTCTCGGAGATCGCCTTCCCCTCCATGCGTTCGACCTTTCATGTGGGGGCGGGCTATCTATCCGCGCCCGACACCACCATTCCGGGAACCCCCAACGCCAATGTTGACGTCGTCGTACTGGACACGACGCCAGCGGACGCAGGCTCCGCGCTCCGCAGCCCGCACGGCATCTCCCTGAACGGCATGATCAACGAGCTGATGTGCGGCAGCCAAACAACCTGTGCGCGCACGACCAAGATGGAGCTCGCCCTCGGTCGATACTTTTTATCTGACGGTGAGGCCGGCTACGACGCCGACTTCCCATTCGCCTCGCAGCTTGACCC
>CALKDV010000046.1 GCA_938084085.1 uncultured Nannocystaceae bacterium | reverse complement strand
GGTGACAACGTCAACCGCCCCGGTGGCGCCATCGATTTTAGAGACCGTCGACACCTCATCCGCACAGTCCACGAGGCGCGGACCCCCGAGGACCTCGGCCGGGTCGTGGTCCGCAATGAGGGGGGGCGTGTGCTCCGGGTTCGCGATCTCGGCAAGGTCTCGCGGCGTCCCATTGAGCGCGAAGAGCTCTCGCTCGTCGCCGGGCAAGAGGTGATTGAGCTGGCCGTCTATCGTGAAGGGGACGCCAACACCGTCAGCGTCGCCCGCAGCATCCGCGAGCGTCTCGCCACCCGTCGCCTGTCCCAGGGCTCGACCATCGAGGTCCTGGAAGATCGCGCGGTCTTTATCGAGTCTGCGGTCAATGAGGTGGTCTCCAACGTGCTCATGGGCGGACTGTTGGCCGTCTTCGTCCTGTTGTTGTTCCTCCGTGACCTCTGGAGCACGCTGGTGATCGCCATCGCGATTCCCGTCAGCGTCCTGGTCTCGTTCGTGCCACTGCAAATCGCCGGCGTCTCGCTCAACCTCATGAGCCTCGGCGGCCTTGCCCTCGGCGTAGGCATGCTGGTCGACAACAGCATCGTGACGCTGGAGGCCATCTCTCGCATGCGATCCTCCCACCCGAGCCTGAGTCGGCGCGAGGCGGCGGCGCGAGGCACTATCGAGGTGGGCACAGCCGTGGTGGCGTCAACCCTCACCACGGTCGCCGTGTTCATCCCTCTGGTGTTCGTCGTCGGCGTGGCCGGGCAGCTCGTCCGCGACCTGGCGCTCGCCGTCAGCTTCTCGATTCTCTCCTCCATGGTCGTGAGCCTCTCCCTCGTCCCCGTGCTGCTTTCCTTCGGAGACCGCAGCGGCGCCCCCGAGTCCACCATCTCACGTCGTCGACTGATCGTCCCGCTCCTGGCTTGCGTCGCGGTTCCCGTGGCCTCCTTGTCCCTGGAAGGTACGCCCCGCCTCGCGACGATCATCACCTTGTTGGTGGTGGCGATCCCTGCCTTGGGCATGGCGATCTCATGGTTGTTCTCCCTCGCGCGACGACTCCTCTCTCGCGCTCGCGCCACCTCAACCCCGCAGGACGAGTCCGCATCCCTGGGCGCATATCGCCGCATCCTCGGGGGTGTGGTTCAGCGCCCCGCCCTGACGGTCTTCCTCGCGGCGGGGTTGACCGCGCTGTCGTTCACCGGCGCCATGGGGCTCGGCCGGACCTTGATCCCCTCCATCGAGCAGCAGCAGTTTTTTGTCCAGCTCTCGATGCCCCAGGGGACCTCCTTGGAGCGCACCACCGAGATCACTCGGGCCCTGATGGCCGTCGTGACCGACCATCCCCAGACCACCTCCGTGTTCGGGCGTGTGGGCAGCCTCACCCAATCGGGAGCCGCCGCGGGATCCCAGCGAGGCACCCACCTCGCTCAAATTGACGTGGCCGTGGACATCTCGGAGGACGCACCGCCCATGGAGGTGGTTGAAGATCAGGTGTTCACAAAGTTGAGCGCGAAGCTTAGCGACCGTGGACAGCTTCGCCTCGACCACCCCAGTCTCATCAACTTCGCAGCGCCCCTGGAGATTCGAGCTTTCTCGGATGACCTGGCGCGAGCCACCGAGGCGGCGAAGCGCGTCTTGCCCGAGCTTCGCAACATCACCCAGCTGCGAGATGTGACCCCTGACGATCTGTCAGGGCGACCCGAGGTGGCGGTAGACTTTGATCGGGTGAAGCTCGGGCTGCTCGCGCTGAGCATCGACGACGCCGCCTCTGTCACCCAAGCGTTCGTCCAAGGTCAGGTCGCGTCGACGAAACTACACACCGACGAAGAGCAGCTCGACATCCGGGTCCAGCTCCCGCAGGTCAATCGCACGGACGAAGAAGACGTCCGCGCGATCCAGATCGGTGCCATCGATGGGATCCCGGTGCGCCTGTCCTCGGTCGCGAAGGTCGAGGCTCGCACAGGGCCCGCAGAGATCCGCCGCATCGAGGGCCAGCGCGGCATTCGAATCCACGCGCGCCTCACCTCGGTTGACCTCGCCGGGGCGCGCAACGAGGTCGCGAGGGTGCTGCGGGAGGCCATGGAAGATGACGGCGTCACCTTTGAGATCTCCGGACAAGCGAAGAGTCTTGATGACTCTCTGCAGAGCATGATGTTCGCGGCGCTCCTCGCGATCTTCTTGGTCTATGTGGTCATGGCCAGCACCTTCGAGAGCCTCCACCACCCGCTGCTCATCATGTGCACGGTCCCGCTCGCGGTGGTCGGCGTCGTGCTCGCGGTGGCCCTCACGGGGCTCACGATCTCCGCCATGGTCGGCATCGGCGTCATCATCCTCGGTGGAATCGTCGTGAATAACGCGATCGTGCTGGTCTCGGCGATCAATCTGCGGCGCGGCCAAGGGATGGAGCTCTCCGCAGCGATCCTGGACGGCGCGTCCACGCGCGTGCGACCGATCCTCATGACGACCGTCACGACCGTGCTCGGGCTGACGCCGATGGCGCTCGGGCTCGGAGACGGCGCCGCGCTTCGACAACCCCTCGCCGTCTCCGTGATCGGCGGACTATTGACGTCGACGCTCCTCACCTTGCTCGTCCTCCCCGCCGTCTATCGGCTCTTCCCTGGGGCGCTGCAGGCCGCGTGGGGTGAGCCTGGGAACGCCGAGGAGCCTGCCGCGCCTCACCACCCCGACGCGGACGCGCCGCCCGCTGGCGTCGACGCCGATCATCAGTGATACTCGTTGGGTGCTGGTGCGCTCGCTGTCTTGGACCCTCGCCCTCGCGGCCCTCTGCGCCTGCGGTGACGCGACGGAGGAGCCGAAGGAGACCTCCGGTGCGGGCGCGACGGGCTCTAGCGGCGGAGACATTGGCGAAGACACGGGCGGGGACGGGGACGGGGACATCGAGCCCAACGACGACGAGACATGGTTCGAGCTTCGCCTCAACGAGGTCCCACCCCCCGATCTTGAACTCTCCATGGATCGCGACGAGGTCACGGAGTTGTTCGGGAGCGCCGCCAGCGAGATCCTGCTACTCGAGCTGGATTCAACGACCCTCCTCAATAACACGTTGACCGAGATCAAAAACTCCTGCGGGACCGACTGGCAGCTCGACCAGCCCAACCCAAATCACAACTGCGGCCTCACGACGCTCGGCCAGAGCTTCATCGGCACCGACGGCACGTGGGAGACGAGCGCGGAGTACTCCCTCGTCCGTATCTTGACCATGACGCCCGCCAACGCGAAGGTCCAGGGCACCTCGCTTGAGGGGGTGCAAGAGCTCGCGGACCTCCTGGGCCTCGGGGGTGGCTTTGGACAGATCCTCGCGGACGGGCTCGGGATCTCTCGCACCACCGAGTTTATCTCCACGAGCGCAGTGGTCGCGGCGATCCAGCTGAACGTGCTCGCGTCGCATCCCTCGTTCGAGGGCCAAACCAAGATCCGCTTCACCCTCGAAGACGCGCTCACCGATCTCGCCTCCATGACCGCGAGGTTTGGACCGAGCGGCGGCCACCCGGGCATCCTCGACCCAAGCTTCCCCATGTCGGGCCAGGCCCTAGGGCCCGACTTCCAGATGACCGCCGTGGCCACATCCAACATGCGGATCGCCGACGGAATCGATCTTGATAGCGGAAAAGATTACGTCAACGTCGTGGTGGACACCACGGGGCCCAGTTTCTCAGACCCGCTCGAGTTCGACTTTGAAGATCCTGAGAAATTCTCCATGACAGGCATCATCGAAGACCTCGCGGTCGACCTTCGATTCGCCGTTGAAGAATGGACTGGGTTCGTGAACACCTGCGTCGAACATCCGCCGTGTCAAGACAACCTGCCCGAGTCCCCAGTCACCTCCGACTCCGTATGGGCGAAGCCTCCCTGGACCATGGAATATGTGGTCGCAGACGCCGCCCGCACGCTCTATGACGATCGGGTGCACTTCGCGTCGTACCTGTTTGGAGCCGCGGAGGTGCGGATCGGTCAAAACGGCGACCCGCCGGGTTGGGTCGAGTACTTCACCCTCCTCAACCTCGGCAACCCGCCCCCCTCGCAGTACCTCTGGGAGAGCATCATGGAGGTGGCCCAGGTGGCGCTCCACACGCCACCCGAGGTGACGTTTCCTGAGGGAGCGGCCAACGTCGCCTTCACCCTCCAAGACATGCCCGTGGGCATCACGGGCCCAGAGATCGAAGACGCCGTGCGCCCCTACCTTCAGTCGCAAAGCAGCGCGCTGGCGGACTATCTCCTCGGCGACTACACCAAGAACAACGGCCTCGTAGACTTGTACTTCCGCCGCGCGAGTGACGGCGCCCCGTACCTGTTCTTCGTGACGTCCGACGACCTCCCGCCGGAGGTGTCGTATTCCCACACGACGCCCGGATTTTTCGCGGAGCCGTCACTGTCCCCCGAATCCAAGGTGTCCATGATCAACATCGCCGGCGTCGAGGACACCACCCACGAAAAGCTCCCCCTCGTCGAGGGGCTGCAGGTGGTGTACGTCGAGGACGCCGCCGGCGCAGTGTTTCGTCTCCGAATCAACGCGGACGCCGTGAACGATGACGAGATCGAGGTCTACGTCCGTCTAGAGGAGTAGCTCGCGGGGCGCCTTCGCGTCCTCGGCCATCCCCTTGAGGTGACGCACGGCCCCGCGTGGGGCACACTGCCCTCATCATGGCCGCGTCGAATATTTTCATCACGGGTGCATCCCAAGGCATCGGAAGGGCGGTCGCGCTCACCCTCGCGAGCGAAGGGCACCACCTGTGCCTCGCGGCGAGGAACACGGAGGCCCTCACGCAGGTGAGAGACGAGATCTCAAGCGCCGGCGGAACCGCCTCGGTGTGCACGGTGGATGTCACGGAGCCCGAAGCCCTCACCAACAGCATGCGAGCGGCCGACGACGAGCTCGGAGGGTTCGACACAGTCATCGCGAACGCCGGGGTCACCGTGGGGCGCTGGAGCGGCAAGCTGACCTACGAAGACATCGCCCCGATCCTCGACGTGAACGTAAAGGGAGCCGCCGCGACGATGCTGGCGCTCTTGCCACGCATGGTCGCGAGAAAGCGTGGGCACCTCGTTGGTATCAGCAGCCTGGCCCGATATCGAGCGACCCCCAAGATGGCCGCATACAGCGCGAGCAAGGCTTTTTTTAGCGCGTTTATGGAGGGGCTCCGGCTCGATCTGCAGACCACCGGCGTCGCGGTCACGGACATTCGACCCGGGTTCGTTGACACAGAGTTGGTGGCGGGTATGAAGCGGATGCCGTTCTTGCTGTCGCCGGATCAAGCCGCCCAAAAGATCGTCTCCGCGATCCACCGGAAGGCGCGCGTGGCAGAATTTCCGTTCCCCATGGCGCGCTTGATGCGGACCCTCGCGCGCCTCCCTGACGCCGCGTACGAGCGCGCGGTACGTCGGTAAGTCACACCGGCCCGCGCTACTTGCCGTGAAACTTCGGCGTTCGGCGCTCCAACATGGCGACGACCGCCTCGTCGTGATCGGCGGTGTTTTGGGCGACGCCCTGGTAGGTTGCCGCCAGCTCTAGACTCACCTGGGCGTCTGCATCGTAGCCCCGAACAGCAGCGCGCTTGGTCAAGCGCACGGCGACCGGCGCGTTGGCTGCGATCGACTCTGCGAGCGCGAGAGCCTGCGTCATGAGCGCCTCGGGCGGCGCGAGGCGCTGAACCAGGCCGATCTGCAGCGCCTCTGGAGCGTCGATGACCTTGCCCGTGAGCATCAAGTCGAGCGCCCGCGCGTATCCGATGGCGCGCGTGAGGAAGTACGCTCCGCCATCGCCGGGCACCAACCCAACTTTGACGAAGGTGGAACCAAACTTGGCCTCCTCGCTCGCGATCCTCAGGTCACACATGCACGCGAGATCGAGCCCCGCTCCGATCGCGGGGCCGTTGACCGCCGCGATCAGGGGCTTTTCGAACCGCTGAATTGCGGCGGGAATCTGCTGAATGCCGTCGATGTATCGACGCCGAAGCTCGTCTGGCTGCCCCGCGAACATTCCTGCGTGATCTCGCATGAGCTTGAGATCCCCCCCTGCAGAGAACGCAGATCCTTCCCCCGTCAGCACGACGCAGCGCGTGTCGTCGTCGGCCTGCGCGCGCGCGAGCGCCTCCACCAAGGAGCGCACCATCCCCTCGCTGTATGCGTTTCGAGCGTCTGGTCGCGCCAATGAAATGGTCACGAGTTGCCCACGTTGTTCGTAGTTGAGATCCTCGAATTCCATCGTCTCCACTTATCACGCAGCGTCGTGAACTGGTATACGAAACTGACGTGACACGAAGGCCCCTCACGCCGCGGCTCGCGGCTATCGCTGCTGCGGTCTTGCCGGATCTTCCCATGGCTGACATCGGCACGGATCACGGATTTTTGCCGATCGAGCTGGCCGGCTCAGGGCGAGTGCCGGTCGCGTTCGCCTGTGACAAACGAGCGCGGCCGCTTGAGCAGACGCGGGTAAATATCGAGAACGCCAAGGTCACTGACCGTGTCGAGGCTAGGCTCGGTGATGGCCTCGCACCCGTTCAGGGCGAACGCCTCGGCACCGTCACGATCGCGGGCATGGGAAGCCCCGCGATCCATCGCATCCTCCGAGGCAAAGGCGACTGCGATATTCGACGCTTTGTGCTGGCCCCCAATGACGATGCCGTGGCGCTCCGACAGGCCCTCTTCACGCTCAAGCTTTGGCTCGACGACGAGCGCATCGTCGAAGATGACGGCCGCTTTTATCCAGTCCTCGTAGCCTCCGAGAGGGATCCGTCAGGCGCCCAAGAACGTTGGTCGCCGACGCGGGCCGACCTGCTGCTCGGTGCGCCGCTCCATCATGGCGGCCCGAACGTGCGTCCGTGGCTCCAGGCGCGCGCAACCCACCTCGCAACCCGCTTGGGGGCGACCGCCGGGCGCCCCCCGCCTGCGGAGACGACACAGATGCTCGAGGACCTCGACATTCTCCGCGCGTTTTTATTCCGTGCGGAGCGCTCCGCCTCCTTGCCCTGATCAAACCGGCGCGCAGAACGCCGGCCTGAAGGGATCAAATCACGCTCGCCGGCGACTTCCGCTCTGGCGCCGCCTGTATCTGGCCAGGCGTGGAAGGCGTCGCGCTCGGAAACATCGCGCCCCAGGAGGCCAGATACAGTCGCTCTTGCGCCCGTTCACGCGCCTCGAGAGCGCGCTCTTCCGGCCGACGCATCATGTGGAGACACGACAACAGCGGCAGACAAAACAAAAAGAGAATCAACTCCACGGCGCACTGACAATCTAGCCCGCCCCGCAGACGATGCAAGCTCACTGCGCTCGAACGCCCATTTGCGGTCGCCCTGACGCAATTATGTGCGAGACTCCCCTGGTCTCTCGACGAACCCGACATGCGCAGTTGGAGCCTCTCAGACCTCGCCCTCAACCGGCCGATCACCGTCAGCATGATGCTGCTCGCGGTCTTCGTGCTCGGCATCATCGGGACCTTCCGGCTCCCCCTGGCCTTTATGCCGACGGAGAATCGCGCGTGGATCTCTGTGCGAGCACAGGTGGCGCGCACCAGCCCAAACGTTCTTGAGCGAGAGGTCATCCGTCCGATGGAGGAGGCCCTCGCGGGCGTCCGAGATCTTGAGAAGCTCCAGATCAGCAGCGGCTCGTGGGGCGCGCGCGCCTCCCTAAACTTCCGCCCCGGCACGGACCTCGATTCTCGGAAGCTCGAGGTCCGTGAGCGGCTCGACCGAATTCGCGGAGACCTCCCAGACCTTGTTCAGCGACTGGAGATCTCGTCAGATCGCGGCGATGAAGAGCAACCCGCGGTGTCGCTCATGCTGGCCAGCGACCGGCCCCTTGCGGCGAGCTACTACCTGCTCCAGCGCACCGTGACTCGGCCGCTCGAGCGGATTCCAGGGGTGGCGCGCGTCGAGTTGGTGGGTGTGGAGCCACACGAGCTTGAGGTGGCCGTGAACCTCGACGCGGCGGATCGACAAGGAGTCTCTCTCTCCAACGTAGGCACCACCGTGCGCGCGGCCAACCGAGACCAGGGGCTCGGGAGTCTGCAACAAGGCGGGCACCGCGCCCACCTGCGCAGCCCAGGGGTCGTTGCCAACCCCGAGGCGTTCGCGAACCTGCCCATCAACGCCCCGGGTCGGGGCGCAGCCGGTGCTGCAGACGTCCCCGTCGTGGGCGACTCCGAGGCAGATTCTACGACGCCTGACGCGACCACCGAGCTCAACGCCACCTCCGCGGGTCGGAGCCTACGGCTGCGGGACCTCGCCGACGTGACCCTCCACCCCGTCGCGCAGCGTAAGGGCACCCGGCTCAACGGGAAGCCGTCGATCTCCGTGAACGTCTTCGTCAGTTCGGGGGCGAGCACCGTCGAGGTGACCCGAAATATCAAGGCCGCCCTGCCTGCGATCAAGGCTCAACCAGAGCTCGGTCAAGTGGAGATTGAGGTGTACGAGGACGAGGGCGAGCAGATCGTCAAGACCCTCAAAGACCTACGAAACTCGGGCATCTTCGGCGGCGCCATCGGCATCGTCATGCTGTTTTTGTTCCTGCGGCGACTTCGAACCACCTTCGTCGCAGCCATCTGTATCCCGCTCAGCATCCTGGCGGCCACGGGTATTTTGTTCTTCCGCGGACAAGAGCTCAACTGCGTTGTCATGCTCGGACTCGTGCTCGGCGTTGGGATCTTTATCGACAACGCCGTCGTCATCGTGGAGTCTATTCAAGCGCAGGCTCAAGCCGGCGTCTCTCGAAAAAAAGCCGCGAGGATCGGCGCGCGGCAAGTCGGCCTCGCGACCATCGCCTCGACCTTGTCGAGCGCCATCGTCTTCTTGCCCTTGCTGTCGGACAACCCGGCCGACCCCATGACGGTCTATCTCCAACCCTTGGGGCTCACCTTCGTGATCGCCTTGATCGCGTCGCTGTTTGTGTCCCAGACCATCATCCCGATGGTGATGGCCCAGGGCTCTCGCCCTCCGCGGCGCCAGTCGAGCGAGGGCATGGAGTGGCTGCGGCGCCGCTACGGCCGCCTCATCGCCGCCAGCCTCCGTCGGCCACGCGCCACGTTGATCATCGGGCTCCTCGTCAGCGCCTCCACCGCCTGGCCCGTCACGCAGGCGCGGTTTGACCTCTCCGAGGTCGAAGAGGAGACGCGATCTGTGAGAGTGAGGCTTGAGATTGTCGGAAAGAGCGGGTTTGAGCGCGTTATCAAACACCTCGCGAAGGTCGAAGAGGCCCTGCTCCCACAGCGAGAGGCGCTGAATATCAGCTCCATCCACTGCGACTACGGCGACTGGTACGGCTCGTGCCGAATCTACCCAAGCGAGGCGTTCCAAAGCGAGCAAGCCGTCTCCGACTTTGAGGCTCGAATCACCGCCACGCTCCCGGAGCAAGTCGGCATCAAATACCACGTGGGTCAAGGCGGTGGATGGCGACATCGTCGCTACGATCCCAAGGTCGTGCGCTTCGTCCTCCGCGGTGACAATATGGATTCGCTGTTTCGGCTCTCGCGAAAGGTTGGGGACGTGCTCGAGCAGAACCTCCCCCCCGCAGATCCGCAGGCCGAAGAGCCCGCCGGACTCGAGCGCGTAGTGGGACCCTACGACGAAGGTCGCCAAGAGATGAGCATCAACCTCGACATCGACCGCGTGCACGCGCTGAGGCTGCGCGCCAGCGATGTCGCCCAGGCGATCTCGAGCGGGTTTCAGGGCGTCTCTGTCGGCCAAGCCTCCGGTCCCGAGGGCGAAGTCAGCATTCGAATGAGCACCGGCGGCAGCGAGGACGACCCCAGCATGAGCGAACTGGCGGATTTTCGGATCGCCGCGCCGGACGGCACCGAGATCCCGCTACGAGCGCTCGCAAACTTCACCACGACCCGCTCGCCGTACTGGATCCAGCGCTTGGATCGGCAGACCGAGGTACGAATGAGCGTCCACTTCGCGGGAGGGGATCCCAAGGCCAACAAGGCCGCCGTCTTCGAGCTTCTCGACGGCGTCAGCCTCCCCCCGGGGTACAGCGCAGGAGAGGGCACCCGGTGGTGGAAAGAACGAGAGAACAAGACCGAGATGATCGTGAATCTCGGCCTGTGCCTGCTCTTGGTGTACGCCGTCATGGCCTCCTTGTTCGAGAGCTTCCTGCAGCCCGTTGCGATCATGCTGACCTGCCTCCTCGGCTGTTTTGGCGCGCCATGGGCGATGTACGCCACCGACACCACGGTCGACACCGTGGCCTTGATCGGGCTGTTTATTTTGATCGGGATCGCCGTCAACAACGGGATCATCTTGATCGACAAGTCCTTGCAGCTCCGCGCGCAGGGCATGGAGCTGGTCGACTCCTTGTGCGAGTCGGGGAGGATGCGACTTCGCCCCATTCTCATGACCGCCTCGACGACCATATTGGGGCTGATCCCCATGCTCGTGTACCACCCCACCCTCGCGGGCATTTATTACCACTCCATCGCGATCATCGTCGCGGCGGGCTTGCTGTCCAGCACCCTCGTCACCTTGTTATTCCTCCCGGCCGCCTACCTCCTCATCCACGAACACGCGGCGAACGCCCGCACCCTCTGGCGCC
>CALKDV010000045.1 GCA_938084085.1 uncultured Nannocystaceae bacterium | reverse complement strand
GACCCTCCACCTGATCCTCCGGCACAATGTCCGGGCGCGTATCTCTGTGACCCACGAGGGTCCCGTCCGCCACAACATCGGGCATCACGCCCGCTGCCTGAATCACGCGGTCCTTCGGGCTGTAGTACAGCGCGGTGGTCAGCTTTAAAATTCCGCCGTTGGGCAGCACATACGGAGACTGGACCGAGCCCTTGCCGTAGCTCCGCTCTCCAACAATCGCAGCGCGTCCGTGGTCCTGGAGCGCCGCGGCGACGATCTCCGAGGCGGACGCTGACCCCTTGTTGATCAATACGACCAGAGGACCCTTGCGATACGTACGGGCGGCGGACGCCCTTGCTTGGGCCATGAGCACCCCCTGTCGACCGCGCGTCCGCACGATAATCCCTCGCGACAAAAACAGATCGACGACGCCTATCGCCTCCCCGAGAAGTCCACCTCCGTTGTCACGAAGATCGAGCACCAGCGCGCTCACCCCTCCTTGACGGCCGACTTCAAGCTCGCGGAGCGCCTCTCGAATTTGGGCCGTGCTCTGCGCTTGAAAGTCGCGCAGCCGAATCACGCCCACGTCGTCGTCGACCCGCTCCACCGTGACCGCCTCCGACTCGATCGTCGCCCGCGTGAGACGAACCTCCCGCGGCTCCTCCTGCTCACGCTCTACGATGAAGTAGACCTCGCTGCCCACGGGACCCCTCATGGTCGAAATCGCCTCAAAGAGATCGACGTACTCTGCGACCGTGCGCCCCTCGATACTGACGATGACATCGCCCGCAGCGAGCCCAGCCGCCCTCGCCGGACCTCCGTCCAAGACCTCCAAGATCTCGAGCTGCAAGCGTCCGGTCACCGCGGCCCTGAGCGAGACGACGATTCCCACACCGCCAAAGCTCCCGTCGATGTCCTCGAGAAGCATCTTCGCCTCGTCGGGTGGAAGATAGGTGGTGTGTGGATCGAGCGAATCGACCATCCCGAGCATCGCCCCCTCCACGAGCGCCTCCCCATCCACGGGGAGCACATACTCGCGCTCGATGAGCGCGAGGGAGCGGGCGAAACTCGTCAGCTTCTCATAGCGACTGTATCGGGGCGGGGGGGGGCGCGCTGGGTCCTCCCCGCGCTCCGCAGCCCCCGCAGCCTCCGCGGTCTCCACGTCCAGCCACCGCAGGCTCTTCCCCGTAAAAAGGCCTACACAAAGTCCGACGGCGAGCCCAATTCCCAGAGCTCGCGCGGTTTGACTGCGACGTGAGGCGGTGACGCCGACCATAGGCGCACTGTACCCCAAAGACTCTCAACCGGGCCTCGGTGGAAGGACCGAGTTAGAACTTCCGCAAGAACCGCGAGGGGTCTATGGGCCGCTCACCGTGGCGAAGCTCGAAATACACGGTCCGACCTAACCCGTCTTTCACCTGCTTTGCGGCGACTTTGCCGAGGAGTTCGCCTCGTCGGAGCTGCTGCCCTTCCTCCACGACGACTCCGCGCAGATGGCCCGTTAAGGTCAAGAATCCCCCAGGGTGTTTGAGTACGACGACCTCTTCGAAGCCGGACAATTCCCCTACCGCCACGACCACGCCGCTGGCAGCGGCGACGGCGGAGGGCCGACGTCCCGTCGCGCGAATCTCGACCCCATCGCGGTAGATGGGGAGGTCGAGCAGCCGATCCTTCGATTCCCCATAGCGCCCAACGATTTTCCCCGACGCGGGCCGGGCCAGCGAGCCCACGTCCAGCATGTCGAGTCCGTATCCGATCTTGAGCGCCCGGTACTCTCGCTTTACCTGGCGAAGCAGCCGGCGCTCCCACGGCGTCACCTCTGCCACAGAGGACAGTGCCATCACCCGTCTCCGCCTCGCACGCTTCAACTCGGGCGCCAATGAGTCCATGGATGCCCTCAAGATTGAGTCCTGAATCTCTCGAATCATTTGGAGAGAGGAAGCGGTCGCCATCTCTCGCGAGGCCGCCACCAGCTCCGCTCGCGCCCTCGCCTCTGAGCGCCGGTGCCTCTCAAGCACGCGCATGTCGCTGGTGATAAGCCGCTGCAGCGCCTGTGCCCGCTGAACACGCTGAACAGTTCCCGACTCGCCGTGCGCGTCGGTCTCGAGCCTGGACTCTACGATGAGGCGCGGGATGCCACCACGCGCGAGCTTGTACATCGCGCGAGTGCGCTCCGTCGTGCGTCGCTCGCCAATTGCGCGGCTCGTGCTGTAGGCCTGGATTTTCCGCACACTCTCCATGGCACGATCTCGTACCACCGATTCTGAGAACCTGAGGGACGCAGACTCGTTCCGAAGGCTCTCGAGTCCACGCTCGATCTCCACCGCGCGCCGGGCGAGATCAAGCTCCTGCTTTAAGCTGCGGTCCAGTGTCCTGCCTGCGTTCGCATCAGCGCCGCAAAAACACAGGCACGCGAGGACGCCCACCGCGGTCAGCAGCGGCCGCGACCGCGATTTAGATCTCCACATACCTCGCGACCGCAATTCTGGCTCCGATCACCCCAAGCAGCGCTCCAAAGCACATGGCGAGGATAATCTCGTACATTGAAAAGAAGCGGACGGCGCCTGCGATAAGAAACAAGGACAGGCCGCGTTCGAGGTGGGGCGCCAATGAGTGGAACGCAAACGCGAGCAAGATGATCGCGAAGCCCGCCCCCAAGACCCCTTGAATCGCCCCCTCGATGACAAATGGAGCGCGGACAAACCTCCGAGTTCCACCCACGAGGCGGAGGATCTCGACTTCGCTACGACGGGCGAAGACCGCCAGACGGATGGTGCTCCAGGAGATGGCGACGCATGCGAACGCAACGAGAAGCCCGAGCGCGATGGCGATGGTTTTGAGCGCGTCAACACCCTCGTGGAGCGCCTTCGCCCACGCGCCCACGATCGCCACCTCTTCCACGATCTTCACATCGCGGAGGCGGCCCGCGAGTGCGACCGAGAAATCATCGTCGGACGCCGCCCGCGTATACACCTCAATGCTGGTGGGCAACATCTGGAGCTCTACCCCGTCGAGCACCGACGCGCTGCTCCCGAGTCCCTCATGGAGTCGCTCAAGGGCCACCTCCGGCGCGATAAACTCGGCCTGCGCCACCTCCGGCAGCCCCTCGATACGTTCCGTCAACGCGCGCGCGTCCTCCTCGGTCACGTCTTCATTGAGGTAGACCGTGAGAGGAACGTCCACGCCCCACCCCTCGAGGACCCCTTGGGCGTTGATGAGGAGGAGGCTGGCGGTCCCCAACAACAAGATGCAGACGGCCATCGTGAGCACAGCCACGGTTTGCACGAGTGGACTTTGCCTCATGCCGGTCACACCCCGCACGAAAACGTAGCCAAAGGTTCGCAGGCCTCGCATCACGCGACCTCCGCTGATGACTCGGCCACGTCATGCTGGTCGCTAATCGCGCGAAGTCGAGGAGTGACCTCGTCA
>CALKDV010000044.1 GCA_938084085.1 uncultured Nannocystaceae bacterium | reverse complement strand
TCTCCTACGTGCCCACAACCGGGACGCCCCCGCCTCTCGAGTCTGAGGCGTCGAGCGCCCCCTAAACTGGGCACCTCCATAAATCGTCGTCGCCCCCTGGCAAAATGGGCCCGGAGCCCCTAGGTTCCCGACGTGCCTGAGGGATATATCGGAGAAGTCGCCGGGTTGGCGACCGCCGTGTGCTGGATGGTCAGCGCGCTGGCGTTCGAATCTGCGGGCCGCCGTGTGGGTTCGTTGAGCCTGAACATCATCCGCCTCGTGCTCGGCCTCGGCATCCTCACCGGCTATGCCGCGATGACCCGGCCCACCGCGCTCCCCCTCGACGCCTCCGCCCACGCCTGGGGCTGGCTCTCCGTGTCTGGGCTCATTGGGTTCGTCCTCGGCGACTACTGCTTATTTCGGGCCTTCGTCGAGATCGGGCCGCGCTTGTCCTCCCTGCTCATGACCTCCACTCCCGTGTGGGCCGCGATGATCGGCCTGCTCGTCCTCGGTGAATCCATGACCGCGATGCAGCTTGGCGCGATGGCCCTCGTGGTCTCCGGCATCGCCTGGGCGGTGAGCGAGCGACACCCGGAAGACACCCGCCCCCGACCTCAGCGTAGGGGCGTCGCCTTCGCGTTGCTCGGTTCGGTCGGCCAAGCCGCGGGGCTCATTTTGAGCAAGCTGGGCATGGGGGACTACGACCCCTTCGCGGCGACGCAGATCCGGGTCTTCGCGGGGATCTTGGGCTTCGCGGCGGTCTGCACCTTCGCCGGATGGTGGCCGAAGGTCTTCGCCGCCCTGCGTGACCGAGGCGCCATGATCGCCACGGGCGTCGGAGCGGTCTTCGGCCCCTTCCTCGGCGTGTCCTTGTCGCTCATCTCTGTCCAGCGAGCGAGCAACGCCGGAGTCGCAGCCACCTTGATGTCTGTCACCCCCGTCCTCCTCATCCCGGCGGTCATGCTGCGTGGGGAGCGAGTCGGCGCTGGAGGCATCCTCGGCACGCTCCTCGCCGTAGGCGGCAGCGCGTTATTTTTCCTGTGAGCGGGCTCCCTGCTCACTTCGTCGCGCCGGGGAGCGCCTTCGCGATCGCGGCCTGCACCTCGTCGGAGAGCGGGTCCACCGGGGACTCAAACCGGGCGACGACGTAGCCGTCAGCGTCCACGAGGAACTTGGTGAAGTTCCAACGTACCGGCCCTTGAAACTCCTGGGGGCTCTGCTCGGTGAGCGCGCGATACAAGGGAATCATCCCCTCACCCTTGGTGGTGACCTTGTCCATCATGGGGAACTCCACGCTGTACTTGCTGGCCACAAATGAGGAGATTTCTTCGTTGGTGCCTGGCTCTTGACCGCCGTAGTCGTCGCTTGGGAAGCCGAGAACCACCAAGCCGTCGTCTTTGTACTTTCCGTACAGCTCTTGGAGTTTCGCGTACTGCGGGGTGAAGCCGCACTGCGACGCGGTGTTCACGATGAGCAGGGCCTTCTTGCCCTCGCCTTGATTGAAGTCGGAGAGTTTGACCTGCTTCCCCTCGATGTCCGTGACCTCGTGGTCGATCAGGGCCCCGCGCGCGTCCCCGCCGGCCTTGGCCGCCGCTGCTGCTGCCGGTGACTTCGCGGCGTCAGTGCCCTGTTTCGCGGCGGCACTCTCGGCCGCCTCTTTGGACGCCGAGGGCGCGGCTTTTGGCGCGTCCTTGCTGCACGCCGCGAGGGTCACTGAGGTAAAGAGCGCGGTGGCGGAGAGCACTGTCAGGGTGACGCGGTGGAGCATGGCGCAAGGGTGACCCATCCGGCCGCATTCGCAAATCCCCGGAGCGCCGCCCACGCCCGCGCGGTCCTTGGCCGCACCACACCCCCAACATCGGGCGCTCTCAAGCGAGGGCCCGCGCTCCTCACGCACGCCACCAGCACCCACGGAGGCTCACGCGCTCGTGCGCAGCGACTCAAGCACCTTGGCGCCGCCGAGACCTGCGAGAGAGGTCGCGAGCTCCTTGCCGAGCTTCGCCGCAGCCTCGGGCTCACCTGCCCGCGTCGCGATGAAGCAGGGTCGGCCGCGGGGATCGACGATAACCCCCGCCACAGTCATGATCGTCTCGCTGCGCACCTCCGCGTAGCAACCCATGGGGACCTGGCAGCCACCGTCGAGGGTCTCGAGGAAGGCGCGCTCCGCCGCCGTGGCGATGGAGGCCCACCGATCATTCAAGGGCGCGAGCAACGAGCGGGTCCGCGCATCGTCTTCCCGGCACTCCACCCCGAGGATCCCTTGACACGCCGCCGGGCAAAACCGCTCCACGTCCAGATACTCGGTGATCCTATCTTCGAGGCCTAGACGGTGCAGCCCCGCCGCAGCGAGCACCACCGCGTCCACCTCAGCGTCCTCAAACTTCCTCAGGCGCGTCTGCACGTTCCCGCGGATGGGTACGATCTCCACTTCGGGGTTGAGTCGACGAATGAGCGCGCTCCGGCGCAAGGAGGAGGTCCCAATTTTGAGCCCCGCTGGCAGCCGACCGATGCGAATCCCCTCGGGTCCACAGATCGCGTCTCGAGGGTCTTCGCGCTTCGGAGTGCACGCGATGACCAGGCCCTCCGGGAGCTTGGATGGGAGGTCCTTCATGCTGTGCACGGCGATGTCCACATCGCCCGACAGCAGTTTCTCCTCGATGGCGTTCACAAAAAGCCCCTTGCCCCCCACCTCGTTGAGAGGGCGGTCGAG
>CALKDV010000043.1 GCA_938084085.1 uncultured Nannocystaceae bacterium | reverse complement strand
GACCTCCTGCTCGGACAGTGACGGTGGAGGCGGAGACCCCACGGCGAGCGAGACGGGCGACGGCGACGGCGACGGCGACGGCGACGGTGACGGTGACGGTGACGGTGATGGCGACGGCGACGGCGACGGCGACGGCGACGGTGACGGCGACGGTGACGGCGACGGTGAGGGTGACGGTGACGGTGACGGTGACGGCGACGGCGACGGCGACGGTGACGGCGACGGCGACGGCGACGGCGACATCGCGTCGTGGGTCAATCTTTCATTAGGCGGTTATCACTCCTGTGGCCTGCGAAGCGACGGACAGGTGTACTGCTGGGGTTCTGATATTCAGGGCCAGCTCACCCCGCCGAACGCCGACTACAAGGCCGTCTCCGGCGGAGGCTTTCACACCTGCGCCATCCGAGCCGACGACAGCCTCGAATGTTGGGGCGACGCCACCGAGGACCAACTGCTGATCCCTGACCCGCCAGATCCGGCGATCCCATGGGTTGTCTCGTCCGTCGCAGCGGGATCCGACCACACCTGCGCCATCGTTCAAGACGGCCAGATATTGTGCTGGGGCAACGACGCGCTCGGGCAGGCGACCGCCCCCGAGGGAATCTTTGGCATGGCGGCCGCGGGGAAATCGCACACCTGCGCCATCGATGACATGAACGCGCTGCAGTGCTGGGGAAGCAACGCCGACACCCAACTCGACGCGCCCCTCGGGAGTTTCTTCTCGATCGCCGCGGGCACCGACTTTAGCTGCGCCATCGACATCGACGGCGCAGGTATCTGCTGGGGCGACAACTCGCGCGAGCAATTGGAGGTGCCCAACACGGACCCCTACGTGGCGCTCGCCTTGGGCGAGTTTCACGGATGCGGTCTTACGGACGGCGGCGCCGTTACCTGCTGGGGCAACGACGATTTTGGGCAAGCCTCTCCGCCACCGGGAACGTTCATCTCTATCGGCGCGGGCACACGCCACACCTGCGGCTTGCGCAACGACGACAGCCTTGAATGCTGGGGATTCGACTTCTCTGGGCAGTCCTCGCCGCCCTAGCCGCCCACAGCGCGTTCAGCTGTTGGCGTCCACGCGCACCATGGCGGCCACAGAAGCCGCCACCGCGGTGAGCCACGCGGTCCCGGCCACCACAACCTCATCGCCCAATCCCTGCACCCACGCGACATGGTCTGCGCGTCCCCCAGGTCCAGGTTCGCGCGCTGCCTCCGCGAGCGGCTCGGGGCATGCTCCCCCTACCTGCGCGGCAGCGTGTAGGTCTGCAACGGTCAGCTCTGTATCTCCCGTGCCCACCGTGCCGCCTCGCTCGGCGGCGAAGGCCTGCAGCCTCTTGAGTCGCTCAGCGATCGCCAGGTCTAGCACCCCAAGCGCCGCCTCGATCAACGCCGGATGATGACCGCCCACCTCGGCGGCCCTCGGGACCCGCACCTGGGCATACCAAACCCGCAACGCCGCCAGCTGGCCGAGATAACGAGCGTTGGCCGCCCCCCGCGGCTCAAGCCGGTCGAGCGCACCTGGCGTGAATTCCCGCGACACCTTGGGGGTGGGCTGCACGGACATGATGCGCGCAGGCACGTCGCGGCGGGTGACTTGACCCGCGCCCGTGATGGCCCCAAAGCCCACCGTGCGCGGCCCCACACAGCCTCCGGAGCCCCCGAGAAATATCCGGTCTTCCCGCAAAAATACGCCGTGGGTCACGTCGCCAAACAACGAGGGGGTCGCCTTGTCTCCTCGGGTCCCCCACGGGGTGAAGTTAAAGTGAATGTAGCCGCTGCCTACCTCGGAGTGATCGCTCCGCGAACGGCCGCCAGCCATAAGGCAATCACAAAAATTGATAAGGCTCCCCAAGGTGACAAAGGACAACAAGAGGGTGTGCTTGAGCCCCACGGTGTGAGCGGTGGAGGCCTGCTCCTCCAGCAACGTCCCTGGTCGCACATGGGCGTTTGCTCCGAGCGATGCACCCTCGAGCAGCACAGCCCCGTGCGCGAAGCCGCTCGCGATGGAGGTGTCGGCCCCGAAGGTACAGTCTCGCACGGTGGCCGGACCTTCGGTGCCCACCTCGGCCCGCGGGCCAAGAAATAGTTGTGTCCCGTGAAGTCGAGTCCCTGGATGCAACACCACGCTCGGATCGATGTGATCTAGGTTGACGTCGGCATCTACGTACGTCTGGCGTGGATCCGCCACCCGCACGCCCCGATCTTGTAGCGTCTTCACACGATCGCGAACCTCGTCGCTCAACGGGTCATGGGGCCGGCTGTTTCCGGCGTTTGTCTCAACCTCAGACATCCACGTTGTGTGTACCACGAGCGCGACTCCGCTGCGCATCCTCGACCAAAGTTCGATATGCTGCGTCTATGGTTAAGAATAGTTACGCGCGGTTCGTATGGTTTGTTCCGCTGGCCCTCAGCCTCTCGGTGCTGGGTTGCGCAGACAAAGCCTCCACCGACGGCGACACCTCGGGGCAAAGCGGCACCGACGGTGACACCTCGGGGCTGGAAAGTGACGGCGACACTTCGGGCGACGGTGACGGCGATACTTCGGGCGACGGCGACGGTGACGGTGATGGTGAC
>CALKDV010000042.1 GCA_938084085.1 uncultured Nannocystaceae bacterium | reverse complement strand
CGCACGCCCTCATCGACCGAACGACCCGAGCGCTCCACAGCCTCGACCGCGTTGCGACTCTCTTGTTGGACTGACTTGATGATCTCGCCGATCTCCTTGGTCGAGGATGCCGAGCGCTCCGCGAGGTCCTTGATCTCTTCGGCCACCACCGCGAAGCCTTTCCCGTGCTCCCCCGCCTGGGCGGCGATGATCGCGGCGTTCAGCGCGAGCAGGTTCGTCTGCTCAGCGACGTCATCGATCACAGAGAGAATCTTGCCGATCTCGTGGATCCGTTCTCCCAGGCGACCGATGACACCCACGGCGCCCGCAGAGTAGGTTTTGATCAGATTGATCACCTCGATGGTTTGATTGAGCGCGTCGACGCCGCCCTCCGCGGCCCACACGACCTCCTCCGAGAGCAGCGCCGTCTCGTTGGCGTTGTTCTCAACCTGCTGAATCGAGATATTCATCTCCGTCATCGCGGAGGAGGTCTCCTCCGCGGTCGAGGAGAGCGCGTCGATATTGCTCGCGACCTCCTTAACAGAGAAGGTCATCTGCTCGATCGACACCGCGGTCTCTTGCACAGACGCCGCGAGGTTAAACATGCTCTCCGACACCTCGTCGTTGGCGGCGGCCATCTCCAAAATTGAGCTGGAAGACTCCTCCGCGTTCGAGGCGAGCAGCTCCACGCTGCCAGCAATCTTTAAGACCCCCGCGCTTTGATCCTCGATCGACTGTTTCACGTCTCGCAAGCGCCCCTCTTCGCGCTCGAGGTAATGTCCGACCTCCCGAACGCTCTCTCGAAGCGAGAGGCTGTCGACGTGTCCCCCCTCAAGCTCTATCACGCGAGCCAGAGCGTCATCCCGCTCCCTCGTTACGCGAGCCAACGCTTCCCGAAGTCTGAGAGCTTCGGTGGTGCCCGTCCGCGGCTGTGGGCCCGACCCTCTGCCCGTCTTCTTCGAGGCAGTCTTGTTCGTGGGCGTCTGCTTCGCGGCCTTCTTCTTCGTGGCCTTCTTCTTCGCGGCCTTCTTCTTCGTGGCCTTCTTCTTCGCGGCCTTCTTCTTCGTGGTGCCGGACGTACGCGTGGCACGCTTGGCAGGAGTCGTGTTGGACTTGGACGATGAAGACTTTGCCATGAGCAGCGACCGCAAAAGACGCGGTGGCGCTATTCTATGCTAGCCGACGCGCGCAGTACAGCACCGACACCGTCCGGCGCCAAAAACGGGCTCAAAACAGGCCAAGTTGGGTACCTTCGACGCGCGGTATCACCTGCGCCCCGAGCCCTTCGAGGAAGTCGGTGCCAAGTCTCACCTCGCTCGGGCTCCCTCGAAGAAGGACCCTTGGCCTCCCGCATCTCTCCCAAAACTTCTTCAATGCAACTCGCCCAATGCGCCCAGGACACGCGGCCGAGACCACCTCGAGGGCATCCCTCCCCTGCGCCCATCGCTCCACACTCTCGAGGACTTCACCCGCGCCATCGAGCACCACGACCGTCCGAATCTCTTTGTCACGAAGCAGCGGGCTCCCAAGCCCATCGTGGGGCCACACGATCAGATTGGCGTCGCGCGGTGCTTGCTCCTCTGCCGTGAACAGGAGCGGTGAAAATCGTGGATGAGCCGCCAGCGCGATGCGATCCTTGACGAGCGCCGCGACTTGCTTCGCCGCGACCACCGTTGGAACAAGGACCAACACGTCACCCCCGAGGCCGACCAGCGTGTCGAGCCCTCGGACCCCGAGGGCGCGGAGTTCTTGACCCTTGGCCCACTCCGGTTGGGCCCGCAACAACAGCCACTCGCAAGGAGCCGGAGTCGCCGAAGAGGACAGCGCATAGGTGTACAAAAACTCTGGACCCCCCCGCTTGGGTCGGACCATCAGGTTGGAGCCTCCGAACGGGAGACCTGAAGAGGTGGTGAGCAACGTGCAGCGTCCGACGCCAAACTCGCGACCATGCTCCACCCTCACCGCGTGAGCGAGCGCGCTGCGTTGCGTCACGGAGAGATTGGTAAGCGCCATGGCGTAGATCAGATCCCGATGGGCGATCCAAGGGCCCGGCGTGAGTTTTTTTGTCGCGCCAACGTGACTCAAAAAGCTCGTGCGTCCCTCCGCGCAAAGATCGATGGCGAGGCGTTCCCGTGCCAAGATCTGTTCGATCGCTCGCGCATCAACCGAGGTGGTCACGGGGTGCCCTCCCCGACGCTGAGGTTCCGCTTTCGCGCCCGGGCCTCCCGGAAGAACTGGGTCAATCGCTGCGCACACGCCTCCCCGAGGACCCCCTCCGCAATCTCCAAGCGATGGTTGAGGCGGGGGTCGTCACAGACTTCAAAGAGAGACCGGACCGCGCCTGCCTTGGGCTCCCGAGTCCCGAAGACCAAGCGACCGACGCGGGCGTTCACGATGGCTCCCGCGCACATCGGGCAGGGCTCGAGCGTCACGTACATCGTCGCACCATCGACGCGCCAACGACCCGCGCGACGACACGCCTCCCTCAAGGCGAGGATCTCCGCGTGCCCCGTGGGGTCCGCGTCCGCCTCTCGCCGATTGCGACCAGCCCCGACGATGACGCCGTCAAGCACAACGATGGCCCCCACAGGGACATCTCCATTGGCGCCTGCCACGTCCGCGAGTCGGAGGCACTCACGCATGAATCGCTCGTCGTCTACCACGCGAGCACCATGTTCTCGGATCGAAGCACGAGAGACAAGCGCGGGTCATCTCCGCGCAAGAGGGCGAGCGGCACGGACCCACCTATCGACGCGGCTGCGGCCTGCCCGGTCGCGCGGGCGTCTTTGGAGCGTCCACGATGGACATAAGCTCGATCGTAAACACCAAGTCTGCGTTGGCGGGGATCTTCCCGCGCGCGCGCTCTCCGTAGGCCATGGCCGCCGGAATCCGCAGCTTGCGAAGCTCCCCGACCTTCATGCCCGAAACTCCGACATCCCAACCCTTGATAACCCGCCCGGCCCCGAGGGGGAAATTGATCGGCTGACCACGCGTCAACGAGGAGTCGAACTGCGTGCCGTCTTGAAGCGTTCCAGTGTAGTGGACGCCGACCACGTCGCCCTTCTTCGCCATCCGCGAACCCGTGCCCTTACCGTGGACCTCGATGGTGACGCCCCCGTCGCCCTTCTTCGTGGAGACCGGAGCGCCGGCGAACGCCTCGGGTCCCTTCGGGGGCGGGGGCGGATCGAGTATATCTTCAACTTCGATCAAGAAAACGAGGGTCGCGTCGGGGGGGATCGGTCCGCGACCCGTAGATCCGTACGCGAGCGCTCCGGGGATCTCAATTCGTCGACGCCCGCCCTTCTTCAGTCCCAAAACTCCACGCGCGAATCCGGGGATCATATTGGGCTGACTGAGCTTGACCTCAAGCGCCTTCCCCCGCGGATGGGAGTCATCAAACTTGAAGCCGTTGGTGAGATAGCCTTGGTAGTGGATCTTGAGGATCTTGTCTCCCTCCGCGGCAGCGCCTTTTCCGACGACGAAGTCCTCCATGATGAGACCATCCGCATCTTTTTGGGTCGAGACTGGCTTCCCATCGAAGGGCGCGGTGTACACGATATTGCCAGGTCCCGAGGCTAGCGCCTTCTTTTGCTGCTCCGTCATGAGGTCGCTCGGGTTCAGGTTTGCGACGCGCGGCGTGGTGCGATCCACGAGCAGCTCGGGCGCGGGCTCTACGTACGCGCCGCCCGCTTGATCGCAGCCCGTGGCGGTCAAAGAGAGCCCAAGCGTGAGCATCAAGGAGACGCCAAGCATCATCGAGGTCGAAGTCTCTCGGTTCGGCAAAGTCATGCCCGCTTGTGTATCAATCAATTGAGGACCTGCCGAGAAAACCCGCTCAACGATCCCTGTGTGCCTACGCACAGTGCGCTCTGCGCTCTCGCATCGAGTTCGCGGCGACTCATAAATGAGTTGGGCGTAGCCTTGTCGAGGCCTCGCGGCGCGCGGCCTATGTTTTGTTTGGACGCTTGTTTGAAAAAGTTGATCGCCCCCATGAAGATTTCTCGACCGTACTCACCTCGTCTCCTTTTGACCCTCGCTGCCCTGGGTTTGATGGCGCCAACCGCGTGCTCGAAAGATGAGGGACCGAATCTCTTCTCCACCTCCGACGATGACGGCGGGTACACGTCCATCAGCACCGGTGCGGAAGATACGGGTGGAATCGGCGGCGACGACGGTGGCGAGAAACTCGATGTGGCAGGCGACGGCGGAGGCGACGGCGACGGCGACGGCGACGGCGACGGCGACGAGGGTTGTCGAGCCGTCGATTTCTTATTCGTCATCGACAACTCCGGCTCCATGTCCGACGAGCAGTCCGCGTTGATCTCCAGCTTCCCCAAGTTCATCGACGCGATCAACGAGAACCTCGACGTGGAGCAGGACTACCACATCATGGTCACAGACGTGGATGCGTGGCAGTACGCACAGTGCGCCGGATTTTGCGGCACCCCGTTCGAAATTGCATGCAGTCCGTTGATCACTGGAGGCGAGTTCACCTGCGATGATCCAAACACGCCAGAAATCGATCCAACCATGCCTGAAGAGTGTGAGGACGTGCTCGGTGCGGGGATCATCGATCCGAAGGGGGCGAACGCCAGCGACGCTCCTTGTAACTTCGCGAGCGGCGCCCGATATATCGATAAAACAGAGACCGACGTGAAAGCGGCGTTCCAGTGCGGCGCCCGGGTTGGGACCTCCTCCATGGACGAGCCCGAGCGACCGATGGAGGCCATGGTCGCGGCCGTTGGGGACGGTGGAGAAGTTGCCCAGTGCAACGCCGGGTTTCTCCGCGATGACGCGATCTTGGTGGTCACGTTCATCACGGACGAGGACGACAGCAGCAGCAAATCTGCGGGGACGCCCGACGGCTGGAAGACCGCGCTCATGGCCGCCAAGAATCTCGACGAGACCGCCATCGTGGTCCTCGGCGTCTTCGGCGGGCTCGGGTCTTGCGACGCTGAGCCCTCCTCACGCCTCGAGGAATTTGTCGGTCTGTTCGGAGAGCGCGGATTCCACGGAGACGTGTGCGCGAGCAACTACGAGAGTTTCTTCCTCGACGCGGTCAACACCATCCAGACCACCTGCGATGAATTCGTTCCGCCCGAGGGATAGCCTCTGCCCGGCACCGAGCGAAGGTCCCACGACATCACATCCGCGCGTGCTCATTCCAAGCCGAGCTCGGCCAGGGTGAAGCCCTGCCGACCGCACTCGACCATCAAGGCGTCGTACGCCCGCCGGTAGGCGTGCTCATCGATCGCTCCTTCCATCCGTCGCTCCTCCAAGGCCGCGAGGGCGCTCTTGATCGCCTCCACGGCGAGCGACCGTTTGTCCGCCTTGTGTTGGCGAACGCTCCGCGTCATCCCCGCCGAGACACCGACGACCACGCCGAACAGAACGAGCAGCTTGAACATCCCGGCACGCTACCACCGTTCCCGCGGCACCGAGGACGCCCTGCGTCTTCAAAGAGGGACAGCATGGGCGGTCCGATGATCCAAACTCAAAAAATAAGAGTCGATAAATATCATGGGCTTATGGGTTTTTCTTGGCGTGTGGGTGATCGAATCTCGGCGAACGAGCACTTCCCTTATACAGCGGCGAGCCGCCGCCGAAGGACGTCGCCATGAATTCCACAATGCCCACACCCAACGACCTGAGTTTCGAGCATTCCCACATGCTCTGTGATGTGATCGAACAGATCTTCGAACACCATGGAATCGCGAGCTCGCTCGCCCATCTGTACGCCGTCGTCTTCTCAAGTGCCACGCAGCCCGTTCGGCTCACGGACGCCGCGCGAGTCGCCGGCGTCGCGAAGAGCACAGCCAGCGTCGGACTCAGAAAGCTTGAGTCTTGCGGGCTGCTCTCCAAGCACACGCTCCAAGACGCGCGTCAGGATGCCTACAGCCCAAACCCCGCCTCGGTCCGCATGCTCTTGAATCAAGTGGAGCAGCTCTTGATGCCCACTTTTGTTCAGCTTCATCATCTCCACCACATCTTGGGCGCGCTGCTCGCAGATTCGAAGGGCACCGCAAAAAGTCATGAGAATTTCGCTGCCCGACGTGCAGAGGCGAGGACCGCCGCACGACATCTTGGTCGCGTGATCGAGGCGCTTCGCGCCGTCCCCGAGAGCGTGGAAGATGATCACCTGCGCGGCGTCGGGACCGCGATTTCTGACCAGGCCGGCCTCCCCCCAACCCTCAGCTTGCAATAGCCAGACGCGTCAGACCGTTCGCGAGCATGTGCTAGCTTGCGCACACTATGGTCAACGGAGCTCACGGTGACTCGGCACCACAACGTGGGGTAGCCCGCCTTCGCCGGCTGTTGCGCTACACACGCCCCTACCTTGGACGCCTCGCGGTCGCGCTCTTCGCCCTGTTCGTCGCCGCCGCCGCTAGTTTGACGTATCCAAATTATTTTGGAGAGGCCATCGACGCAGCGGTCACCAAACCGAACGCGAACGACCTCGACGCCACGACCGGTCTCCTCCTCCTCGTCGTGCTGATTCAAGCGATCTTCGTCTTCATCCGTCATTATCTAATGAGCTGGATCGGCGAGCGGGTAGTCGCCGATCTCCGCGTCGAGCTCCAGTCCCATCTGCTCGGGATGTCCCAAGCCTACTTCCATCGCACGCGCACCGGAGAGTTGATGTCGAGACTCTCCGATGACGTCACTCGTCTTCAGAGTGTTGTCGGCCAAGACATCAGCATCTTCTTGCGCAACGTCGTCACCATGTCGGTCGCCCTGGTGCTCCTCGTGTGGATCAGCCCCAAGCTGACGCTCGTCATGCTCGCCGTCGTCCCCGCCCTCGTCTTCGGCGCTGTGTTCTTCGGTCGGCAAATTCGAAAGCTCTCCACGCGCGCCCAAGCCGAGCTCGCGAACGCAGCGGGGGTCCTCCAAGAAACCCTGGCGGCCGTCGAGACAGTCCAAGCGTTTGCGCGGGAGCCCCATGAGCGAGGTCGCTACGGCACGGCGATCAACCGGGCCTTCAGTCTCATGGTGCGGAGGATTCGAGCTCGCAGCATCTTCATGTCCATCTCTTCCATGATCGCCTTCGCCACCATCGCAGGGATCTTTTGGCTCGGGGGGAAGATGATCATTGAGGGGAGCATCGACGTTGGGGACCTCACCAAGTTCTTCCTCTATACAATGATGGTCGCGACCTCATTGGGGAGTCTCGCCGATCTGTATGGTAGCTACCAACAAGCGGTGGGAGCCACCGAGCGTATCTTCGAGATCCTCGACGAGAAATCGGAGGTCCCCGACAGCGCTGACGCCTCGTCCACCTTCGACTCGAAGGGCGCCATCTCGTTTCGACATGTGGACTTTTCGTACGACAAGGACGCGCCACCGGTCCTCCGCGACTTTTCCCTGGAGATCCATCCGGGAGAGACCTGCGCGCTCGTCGGCCCTAGCGGATCGGGCAAGACGAGCCTCACACGCCTGCTGTTTCGCTTTTGGGAGCCCCAGCGAGGTGAGGTCCTGATGGATGGACGTCCCCTGGCGACCCTGTCACTTCATCAGCTCCGCGCTCAGCTCGCGCTCGTATCTCAAGATCCCGTTTTGTTCTCAGGCTCGATCCTAGAGAATATCCGCTACGGCCGCCTCGACGCCTCCGAAGAGGACGTGACCGCAGCGGCGAAGGCCGCGTTCGCGGACGATTTTATCCGCGAGATGCCCGAGGGATACGGCACCCGGGTCGGCGAGCGAGGCGTGAAGCTCTCCGGTGGTCAGCGGCAGCGAATCTCCATTGCGCGGGCCATCCTGGCCGATCCACGGGTGCTCGTCCTCGACGAAGCGACCTCAGCGCTGGACGGCGAATCGGAG
>CALKDV010000041.1 GCA_938084085.1 uncultured Nannocystaceae bacterium | reverse complement strand
CTCAAACAAGGCCTCTAGCTTCATCAGGGCCGTGAGCGTGCGGGCGTCACCGGCCCGCGACTCGTCCGCGCAGAGCACGACCGCGTCCATGTCGAAGGCGGGCCCATATCCGCACGGTAACTCGGCGAGCACCCTCGAGGAGGACCAGTCCGCCCGCGCCACGACGATGCTCGCGTTCGCCTCCTCGTGCGGCGCGGCCCGCGAGGATGGGCCTCGCCGAGGCCCATACGAGTAGCGGTAGATCGCGTAGGCGTCTCCGCTGCGAGATTTGGGTGAGTCCACCGCCTCGAAGAAGCCCCCCCGCGCCGTCACCCCTCGCCGCAAGACGGCGTCACGATGAGCGTCGAGATCGTCGCAAGCCTGACGCATGGTCGCCGTGGTCGCCCCCGCGACGAACAGAATCGTCGCCTGCGGATACGCGACCGCGAGCGACTCCAGGAGATCGACGCTGCCCGGCCGATACCCGCACACCAGCACGCGCGCCACCGGAGACGCCAGCGCCATGGTCAGCAACCCTTCGCCGGGCGCCGGAGCCTCCGTCACCTCGGCGGGCCCGGCCCCGCGCGGACGCGGGTCGGCCTCTGCATCCGCGCTCATCGCCGCACGCATCACCTCCCGCACCTCACGAAAATTCGGAGCGAGCATGACGAGACCCACGCGCGATCCGCCGTCTCCTTGCTCGGAAGACAACGAAGCCCCCAGCACCGCGCGCACCGGCGCGGGACGCCGCCCCCTCTCCTCACCCTCTCGCCCCGGCTCGGCTGCGCGAACGAGGCTGCCGAGCAACACGGGGGTCCGCGGGTCACCGCGCCGGTCCCCCGCCAAGGCCCTGCGCAGGCTCTCATGGCTGCCGTCATCGAGGGTGCGATCGCCGTCGCGCGAATCGCCCTGCATGCCCGGGTAGTCGAGGCTGTAGGTGTAGATCTCCCACCCCTCGCTCGTCAGCAGAGTCGACAGCATCTCCTCGCTGTGCGGACGTCGCACGGCGCACGCGAGGAACAGACCTACGAGGCTCTCTGTGGTCACGATCTGCGTGAGCGTGTGGGCATGATCTGCGCGGGCATACGAGGCCGTCGCCCGCCTCGCCGCCCCGACGCTGCTCTCGTCCACCATCTCCGCGATCAAGCGGGGCCGCGGGGCCTGTTCGGGCAAGCCCTGCATGCTCGCGACGATATTGAGGAGAGTACGAATGGTCGCGTCATCGGGATCTGACCGATAAAGATCCGCCAGCATCACGACACGCTTCGCTCGCTGCATGTCGGTCCGCCGAATCATCGCGATGGCGTCGTCGTGGACCGGAGCCTGGCGATAGACCACCCGCGCGAACTGGGGCTCTCGGAGGAAGTCCGGAGGATTCACGGAGGTCCCGACCACCAGGAACTGCCGGCGTCGCCGGGCGGCCGCGAACACCTCTTGAATTCCTTCCATCGTACGGAAGCTCCGCTCCTCCGGCGCGAGCTTTTCATAATGCTGCAGCAATTCCACGAGCAGCTGCCGAGTCGCGGGGGTGATGTTGACCACCACCGTGTGTCCGGAGAGCCCCGGCGCGCGCAGTCGACTCAACTCCATCAGTTCCCGCACCACATCGGTACCGAGACCGATTAAAAAACTCACCAAGAACAGACCAAAGACCGTCAGCAACATCGACACCACGAGCACTACGGACTCGTCGGGACTCGTCATGAGGTTGCCGGGGTCCTCGATTTGCCGAAAGGACCACCAAAGTCGCACCAGAAAGTTCGCGTCGCTCGAGCCGCCGACCAAGCCATCTCCATCAAAATCGACGTCGTTGTCCCCGACCTGCTCGATCACCACGGCCCCCGCGAAAGAGAGCAAGACCGAGGCCAACATCATCAACCACACCTGCCGGAGGCGCTCCGCGCGGGAGAGGACGGTGTACAGGTCCACGACCATGGGAGCCCACAGCCGAAACAAGAGCAGCAACCGTACGAGCCGAAAGAGCCTCAAGGTGCGCGCGGATGACACGCCGATCAAGATCCACTCGGGCGGGAGAAATGCGAGTAACGCGACGGCGTCCAACCCGACCCAAACGGCCTCCCGCATGGATGGCCTCCGCCACCCGCGTCTCGCGGTGAACCCAGCGCTCATAAATTCGTCGCGCCCCTCCTCTCGAAAAATCAAGAACACACGCCCGACCAGCTCCGGCACGAAGAGCAGCAAGAATAGGCCGTCGAACCGCTGGATCACCGGCGACGGGAGCAGGCTCACGATGATGGCCGCAGTCAACGCCAGCCGGGTCGCCTGGTGTGCGAGGAACCGTCGCAACAACGTCGCGCTCCCCCCTGCAAGATTCCCGGACACACCCCATGGTACGACGATCTCGCCTGGGGAGCGAACTCCGCGTTCTGCCCGCCCCACTTCGTGCTACGTTCCGGCCGCGATGACCGACAAACAGCGAACCGAAGTCGACAGCATGGGTGAGATCCAGGTCCCCGCCGACTGCTATTGGGGCGCCCAAACCCAGCGCTCTCTCCATCACTTCAGCATCGGAACCGATCATTTCCCGCGCGCCATGATTCGCGCGCTGGGGGTGATGAAGAAGGCCGCCGCCCTCACCAACGCCCAGCTCGGCACCCTCGAGCAAGACAAGGTGGACCTCATCGTCCGCGCCGCGGACGAAGTGATCGAGGGCCAACACGACGCTCACTTCCCCCTCTTCGTGTGGCAGACCGGCAGCGGCACCCAGACGAATATGAACACCAACGAGGTCATCGCCAACCGGGCCATCGAGATCGCCGGTGGCGCGTTGGGAAGCAAAGAGCCCATTCACCCGAACGATCATGTCAACCGAGGCCAGTCCTCCAACGACACCTTCCCGACCGCGATGCACATCGCCGCAGCGGAGCAGACCGTCCACCACCTTGTGCCCCACGTGCGCGCGCTCCGGGACACGCTCGCCGCCAAACGCGACGCGTTCGCAGACGTCGTCAAGACCGGACGCACCCACCTGCAAGACGCGACGCCGCTCACCTTGGGGCAAGAGATCTCCGGATGGGTCGCGCAGCTTGACCGCGCGCTCGAGGGGGTGCAGGCCGCCCTCCCTCAGGTTTATGAGCTGGCGCTTGGAGGCACGGCCGTCGGCACGGGGCTCAACACCCATCGCGACTATGCCACCACGAGCGCGGCGATCATCGCCCGCTTGACCGAGCTTCCCTTCGTGACAGCCGAGAACAAATTCGCGGCCCTCGCAGCGCATGACGCCCTCGTCGCGCTCCACGCCACCTACAAGACCCTGGCGTGCGCCCTCATGAAAATCGCAAACGACGTCCGGTGGCTCGCGTCCGGTCCCCGATGTGGGATCGGCGAGATCACGATCCCCGAGAACGAGCCAGGGAGTTCGATCATGCCCGGCAAGGTCAACCCCACCCAATGTGAAGCGATGACCATGGTCTGCGCCCAAGTCATGGGCAACGACGTCGCGGTGTCGGTGGGTGGGGCCTCCGGGAACTTCGAACTCAACGTCTTCAAGCCGCTCATCGTGCACAACACGCTCCACTCAGCGCGTCTTCTCGGCGACGCCTGCCACAACTTCGACCGCTTCTGCGCCGCAGGGCTCGCCCCGAACCACGAGCGCATCGCACACAACCTTGAGAACTCGCTCATGCTCGTCACGGCTCTCAACCCGCATGTCGGCTACGACTCCGCGGCCAAGATCGCCAAAAAAGCCCACGCAGACGGGACGACGCTCAAGGCGGCGGCCCTCGCCCTCGGGATCTTGACCGAGGAGCAGTTTGACGCCTGGGTTGTGCCCGAGGCCATGACCCGGCCGTCGTAGCTGTCGACTCCCCTAGTCGAACAGATCCGCCGCGAGCGGGCTGTCATCTCCGCTCTGGATAGACTTGGTCAGCGCCACCGCCTGCGGGAGGACTTGGGTCGTGAAGAACTTCAAGTTCGCGACCTTGCCCCGTTGGTGCTGGCTCAACTCTGCGCCGGCGGCGGCTGTCTGGGCGACGAGGGCTTGGTCAAGCGCCTCCACGCCAAGCACCACGTACCCGAAGGCGTTCAAGAAGGGCACCGCGTTTAACATGGCCGCGTCGAGCTTGCCACCTTGGCCGATGGAGGCGATGAACATCGCCGAGGCCCCGACATTTTGCAGCGCCTTGCCGATGGCCGCCGACTCCGCCTCGAACCCGCTGGCCTTTCCACGCTCGATGATCTCATTGGCGAACTGCATGTAGTTCATGAACAACTTCCCGCCCCCGATCCGCATCTTGCGGCCGAGGAGGTCGAGCGCCTGAATCCCGTTGGTGCCCTCGTAGATCGACTGAATTTTCGCGTCGCGAACGAGCTGCTCCACGGGGTACTCCCCGATGTACCCGTAGCCCCCAAAGACCTGAACGCCAGTCACCGCCACGTCGAAGCCACGATCGGTGCAGACCGACTTGAGAATCGGCACGAGCAGATCCACGCGCTCGTGACACGACGTCCGCTCCGCCTCGTCCTTCGAATGCTCCGCGATGTCCGCCTCAAGCCCGACGCGAATGGCGAGGGAGCGCATGGTCTCCACCAGCACTTTTTGGCTCATCAACATGCGCCGGACGTCGGGGTGCTCAATGATGCTCACCCTCGGCGCGTTCGCGTCTTTGATATTGGAGATGGAGGTGCCCTGAACCCGGTCTTTCGCGTAGGACTTGCTGTACTGGTAGGCCGCGGATCCCGCCGCGAGCCCTTGCACGCCCACCCCAATGCGCGCCTCGTTCATCATGTGGAACATGAGCTCGATTCCCTGACACTCCTCCCCGACGATCCAGCCCTTGCAGGGACCTCGCATCCCGAGACCGAGTACGCAGGTCGCCGACCCCTTGATGCCCATTTTGTGCTCAAGCTTGAGCACGTGGGCGCCGTTGCGGGCGCCCAACTCCAGGTTGTCGTCGAACTCGTACTTGGGCACCAAAAAGAGGCTCAGTCCCTTCGTGCCGCTGGGCGCCTCATCCGTGCGCGCGAGCACCAAGTGACAGATATTGGACACCATGTCGTGGTCGCCGCCGGTGATGAAGATCTTCTCACCTTCGAGGAGGTAGACACCATTGTCTCCCGTCGCGGTCGCTTTGCAGCGGTTGTCTCCGACGGAGCTTCCCGCGCCCGACTCGGTGAGGCACATGGTGCCTCCCCACACGCCGCTGAACATCTTCTCGCCGATGGCGTCTCGCCATTTCTCAGGCCCAAACTCATGGAGCACCCGCGCCGCCGCAGATGCCAAGCCCGGGTACATCATGAACGCCATGGAGGCGCCGCTA
Organism: uncultured Nannocystaceae bacterium; assembly: GCA_938084085.1. GTDB lineage: Bacteria > Myxococcota_A > Polyangia > Nannocystales > Nannocystaceae > JAAZXR01. Next base: position 725 of record CALKDV010000041.1, on the reverse strand, counting down.
AACATCTCTTGCAAGACCACCCCCATGGCCACGGGCATTCCCGCCCCGCCAAGCTCCGGGGGCGCCCCGGGGGCCGCCCAACCGCCGCCGCAAAACTCGTCCCAAGCATTTTTGAAGCCCTCGGGGGTCGCTACGTTGCCCTCTTCGTCGAGGGTGCAACCTTGCTCGTCCCCCGTCTTGTTCACCGGGTGCAGCACCTCGCGCGCGACTTTATACGCCTCGGACAAGGTCGCCTCGTACACATCTCGATCGAGGTCCTCGTACTTCTCGAGTTTGAGCAGCCGCTCGTGAATCTTGTGCTGCTGGAACAGCGAAAAACAAACATCATCGATATCGTAGGTGAAAGACGTCGCGCTCACGGGGTACGGAATACAGCGAAAACAGGGGCACGTCGAGCGCGCAGACACCGCAAAATCGCGCCGAGACGACCCCCTTGATGTCGCCGCCGCACGGCCCGTAGCGCGAGATGATGAGCATGCTCAATATTCTCGATACTTAGCATGCTCATCATCTTTGCCGGGGACGCGAGCCCCCCCCACCCCGTCTGTGAACCATCCGCGCTTCACCGCAGCGCGGGGGAGGATTCCTGCCGCGGCGCACGGGACGCCCAGCCGGTCGACCGCGCGCTGGCTCGCCGTCAAACGCCCGACGCGGACATGGCGGTCCAGACCGCGTGAGCGACAAATACGGTCAACAACGCCACTCCCCAGCGACGGCCTACGCGG
>CALKDV010000040.1 GCA_938084085.1 uncultured Nannocystaceae bacterium | reverse complement strand
AGGGTGAGGGAGAATACGCCGCACAACAGGGTGGCCGGGGGCATCGCTCGAAAAGTCATGTGGGCAGCCTACCCCAGGCGCCCCGAGATTCGAAAGGACCGACGTGGGCGGGTTCTCATGACATGAAAGTCGCGGTGAACGGCCTCCAAAGGGCCATCCGAGGCTAGAATCAAGCACTTAGAGCCACGGGGTCTGCGTCGACACGGCCCCGCAGCCGGGTGTGTCACGTGTGGGGCGGTGGTGCGCTTGGACCCCCGTTTGGACGCGCGGAGGCGGCCCCTGCTCCAAGCTTCTCGCGCAGCGCCTGACCGAGGTCGACGCCCGTGGCGGCCTTCACTTGCTCGTTGGAGTCCACCAGGAGTTCCGCGAGTTGCTTGCCGTTCGCGCCGCCCTCGCCGGAACCGAGCACCGTCATGCGGTCGACCTGCAGCGAGGAGATCGTGCTCGAGAGGAGCTCGAGGACAGGGATGAGCTTTTGCATGAGCAGGGCGTCGCGCGCCTGGCTCCCCGCGCTTTGATAGGTCTGACCTAAGTCGGTGAGCACCTTGGCGGTCGCTTGACCTTGTTCGATGATCTGCGCGGCCTCGCCCTTCGCCCGCTGAATTGCTTGCTCAAGATTGGCTTGGGCCGGCGCGATCACGTCGGCTTGGAGTTGGGCCTTCACCTGCTCAATCCGCGCCTTCTGGGTCTGGATATTCGCCGTTGCCTGGGCAACCTGGGCCTGAACCTCGGCCTCCTCGGTCGCAATTTGGGCGCCTCGCTGGGTCGTCGCGTCGGCGATTCGTCGCTCTTGCGAGCGCCGGGTAATCTCGACCTCCGCTTCAATCTTCGAGATCTCCGCGGCCATGTTGTTCTTCCATTTCTGTTCCGCAGCCTCCGCAGAGGCCGTGGCCTCTGCGATCTTCGCGTCGCGTCGAATTTGAGCGCTCCGCATGCGCCCGATGGCGTCGAGGTAGCCAACTTCATCGGTCACGTTTTGAATCTTCAAGGTGTCGAGGACGAGCCCCAGCGTGTTGAAGTCTTGCTCCGCTTCTGTGGCGAGCTGGCGGGCGAATCGCTCCTTGTCTCGGTTTACTTCCTCAGGGGTCAGCGTGGAGAGCACACCTCGCAAGTTCCCCTCGAGGGTCTCCCGCGCTGTCTTCATGATGTCGGCCTTGGATGAGCCGAGGAATCGCTCCAGGGTGTTGGACAGCAGCGGCTCGCCTCCAGGGATCTTGATGTTGGCGATCCCCTGGACCGTGAGCGGGATGCCGCCCTTGGAGTAGGCGTTGGTGACCTTCACGTCGAGGATCATATTGGTGAGGTCCATCCGATCTGCGGTCTCTAGCAGCGGGATGCGTAGGGTGCTTCCACCCCGCACGATGCGGTAGCCGCGGGCGATGCTAGAACCGGCGACGCGCCTGCGACCGGAGAAAATGAGGACCTCATTGGGTTGGCACAGGTACAGCAGGCGCTTCACTGTGAGGACCGCAGCGACCGCCGCGAGGCTGAGGACTCCGAGGACGGATCCGAGGGTCGTCGAGGTCACGCCGAGCAGTCCGAAGGTGTTGATAATGGCGAGCGTGTTCATTGTCCGATTCCTCCCGGGAGCGCCGACGATTTAGGGGCGCTGGGTTCATGGGCAGGCGTGAGCGGCACGCCTACAATCTGTTGGATGTCGATGCCGGTGGTCGCGTGGAGAGAATCCAGGATCGCCGCGACTGTCTGAGGGAACGCCGCGGCGTAGCTCGCGAGGCTGGTCCCGTCTCCACGGTCGAGCAGCGTCACCTCCCGCACCTCGATGTCGTTGGTCTTCTCGATGATGGTTCCGACAATTTGTTCAAGGTTCTGGATGACAAACAGCTCTTTCGCGCGTGGGCCCATGCGCTTCCACGCCTGGGCCGTCGCGTCGAGCACCTTGACCGCGGCCTCACCGTTCTCGATGGTGGGAGCTGCGTCGGCCTTCGCCGTTAACTCTGCGGCGGTCTTCGCGAACTCGGAGGGGATGGTGACCTCGGCCGCGAGTCGAAGGCTCTCGAGTTCTTGACGAATCCGTTGAAGACCTAGCTCGGCCTCGGCGCGTGCGGTCTGGGCGGCCATGTTCGCCTCTTCCTCGATGGCGCGGGCTTCACCGTCGAGCTCCGCTGTTATTTGCGTGAGCTGGTTTCGTTTTTTTGCGATTTCTTTCTCGGCGAATTGGCGAGATGTCTCCGCGCGTTGATGGGCGGCAGCCTCCGCCTGGATCGTCTCTTGCTTCGCCTGGTTCTCGGCGTTCTGCGCGTCACGCAGAGCGGCGGCGACCCGGGGGCGGCCGAGGGAGTCCAGGTAGCCGGTCTCGTCGCTGACGCTTTGAATCTTGAGAGTGTCTAGCTGGAGGCCGAGCTTGTCTAGGTCATCTGCGGCGGCCTTCATGAGGTGTTCTGCGAAGGAGAGCCGGTCCTCGTTGACCTCTTCGGGGGTCATCTGGGCCAGGACCTCACGGAGTGCGCCCTCCAAGGTTTGCTGTGCGACCACCTGAATCTCGAATCGACTGCGGCCCAAGAACCGCTCGATGGCGTTGCGGACGAGCCTGGGGTTGGAGTGGACCTTCACGTTCGCGATGGCGTGAATTCGCAGGGGGATGTTGCCGGCGGAATAGGCGTTTTGAACGACGATGTCGGTGGAGATCGTGCTCACGTCCATTTTGTCCACCCGCTCGATAATGGGGATTCGCCAGGCGTGGCCTTTGCCCCCGGCGATCCCCGCGTGCGGCGCTGAGTGGGGTCCACGGCCCATGATGACCAAGGAACCTCCTCCTTCAGTGCGACGGCGACCCGTGGAAATCAGCAGTTCGTTGGGTTTGCAAAGGTACAAGAATCGCTTCGCCAACGAGAGAAGGAGCAGCACGGCACCGGCGGCACCGGCGGCGCTTATGATGACGTTGGACGATTCTGCGAGGAGAATTGGAGGCATGAAGGTCATAGTTGTTTCGTTTTCGTTGGGGCGGCGGCTACGCGGCGCCGTGAGAGGGAGTGGATGCGAGGGCCTTGGCCTCCT
>CALKDV010000039.1 GCA_938084085.1 uncultured Nannocystaceae bacterium | reverse complement strand
GACCGGTCGGAGTCCTCGCTGAGTTGAGCACATTGAGTGTCCATACGCGGGTCCGTGGCCGGCGCGCTGGCGGACACCCCGTGGTGTTGGGGGGGCTGCGCCGAGGCGGCCTCAGTCTTGATGCGCGCCGCGGTGAGTTCTGGCTCAGAGCAGGCGGGGGCCAACAGCGTGAGGCCCACGAGCGCGCGAAGGGCCATCGAGCGGGGGGTCATCGCGAGACGAGCCGTCGAATGATCTCGCGGAGGCGTTGGACGCCTCCCATATCCCGCGCCACAAATTCCATGCCGATGCCCTCACCGTTGCTGGTGTTTCGAACGACGCAAAGAATCTCCATGGGCTGAACGCTTCCCGGCGGGGTCACCTCCACGATGATCTCTTCTCCTACGGTCATCTCGGCGTCCGTAAACAGCAGCGCGCCGCTCTCGGAGATTTCAGACATCGCGGCGAGCTGGCTGCTCGGATGCCCCAGGCGACGCCACTGGATCTCCGCGAGCACGGGGAGACGGACATGCTTTCGCCGGGCGCTCAGCGAGACGGTCCCGTTCGCAACGTTCTCCAAGAACTCAATTTTGCGCCACTCGGAATCTGTGCAGAGCACTTGGCCGCCGGCGCGGACCCTCAGGCGAGGCCTCGCCGCGTGCCATTCGCTCCCGATCGCGCGCACCACCAGCTTACCTGGAAGGTCAGGGAACGATATCTCAAGGAGGATTTGCTCTCCCGGATCGAACTTGTCTGTCGTGAAGACCTCAAGGGTTCGCTCCTCCTTGAGGGACTCGGAGAACGACTCGGAGGTGTTGTAATTGCAACGAACTTTACGCACGATGAACGCTCAGGAACCGAACCGTACCACATCTCGCGGAGGTGGACCTCGCCAACGCGGGGAGGCTCACGATGCCGGGGTGCTCTTTGGTAGACTCTTTGTGGGCATCGGCGCATGATGAGGAGGACGTGGGAAGTCTCGTGTATTTGTCGTCGTTGGGCAGGGCGGTCCCTCCGTCTGAGGCGTCGGTGAGCGCGTTGGACCGGGGATTCTTATACGGCGACAGCGTCTATGAAACCTTGAGAACGTCGGGGGGAGAGCCGGTCGCGCTGCGCGAGCATCTCGATCGACTCGAGCGAAGCGCGGCGGGGATCTTGCTGCACCTTTCGTTCACCAGGGGGGAGATCGTCAACGCCATGCTGTCGACGGTTCAGGCTGCGCAAAACCCTGACTGCAAGGTGCGGGTCGTGGTCACCCGAGGGGGAGGCCCGATGGCGCTGGACACTCGAAACTCCCATGCCCCGCTGCTCGTGATCTATGTGGAGCCTCTGGTCACGCCGGGCAGCGCCGACTACGAGCGTGGCCTGTCGGCGGTGATCGTAGACTATCGAGGGCACAATCGAGACATGTTCGCGCCGTCGCTCAAGACCGGGAACTACCTGCCGAGCATCCTCGCGCTGCAGGCGGCCATGGAGCAGGATGCCGACGACGCCATTATGGTGAACACCCACGGACACGTGGCAGAGGCAGCCGCGAGCAACATCTTCATGATCTCCAGGGACGCCGTGACCACCCCGAGCCTCGACACGGGAGTGTTGTCTGGCATCACCCGCCAGACCGTGATCGAGTTGGCGGTGAAACTAGGGCTCACGGTGCGCGAGCACACTGTGCTTCCTGAGCAGCTTCGGGCCGCGGAGGAGGTGTTCTTGACGAGCTCTGTGCGGGGGGTGATGCCCGTGACGCGCCTCGACAACCGCCCGGTGGGCTCGCCCGGCCCCGAGGAAGGGAGGGGCCGGATGGGGGCAGCGACCCGCCGCCTTCACGACGCCTACGGGGCGTGGCTGGCGAAAATCGCGCGAGGCGACGTGGATGGACATACGTGGGATCCCCGCGCGTGAGGTGGCTTGCGCGCTGCGTCCGGCGCGAGTAGGCTGCGCGTCTCTCTCGCCCGCATCGGTGGGGTCACGTGGCCGGCATCGGTCCACACCCCCTTGGGCCAGACGACAGGATGAATCCACATGACTCCCATCGAAATTTGTGACCATCTCGGCCAAGAAAAAGTTGATGAGTACTACGCCAAGCTCAGCGGCAAAGAGATCCGCGCTGTGCTGAAGGCGGGGGGCTCCCACAGCAACGCCCCCTCCACCGCGTTCACACAAGCGGCCCGTCGCAAGGCGTGGCGCAAGCGATTCAACAATGAGTGGCAACAACAAAACGACCAGCTCGCGCTGGCGTTCTTGATCGAGTGGCTCATGAGGCATCACCGATTTATGCTCGTGGAGTACCTGGACTTTCTTGGGGTGAAACATTCGCAAGGCGAGACCGACGAGGACTTTTGTGAGACCCGCAGCCCCGAGCAACTCCGCGAGGGGGCTCAGCAACTGCTCGGGAAATACCCCGCCCATCATGTGGCGACCTACCTGTTGTTGGTGGGACACCTCCAAGAGACGCCCGTGTACGACGAGAGTTCGTTCGTGCTGGAGGCTCTCGGGCTGGAGAGTGGCGCCGCGGCGGACTATGTGAAGAGTCACGAGGAGCGCCGCGCGGCCTCCTAGCTGCGGGCGCCCTGGAGAAATATTGATGGTCGACCGCGTCCCATTCCTCCAGAAAATGGTGGCGTCCAAACCGGAGGACCCGTTCCCTCGATACGGACTCGCCATGGAGTACAAGACGCGAGGGATGCACAGCGAGGCGGAAGATGCATTCGAGGGGCTGCTTAAGGCGTTTCCCAGCTACGTGCCTGCGTTCTTGATGTACGGGAACCTGCTGGTGGACGCGGGCGCGAAAGATCGCGCCCTGGCGGTCTATGTCCGGGGCATGGACGTCGCCCGGGCCGCGAGTGACGAGCACGCCTTCGGCGAGCTTGAGGCGGCCCACGCGGAGTTGCGATGACGTTGGGCCAGACCCGACCGGAGGTCCGCTTCGCGAGCCCGCGCAAGCTTCCGCGCGCGGGGACCCTGCGCGGTCGGGTCGTGGTGCTGGACATCGCCTTCGCGGCCGACGGGCTCGGGAAGGGATTTGATAAGACCACCGGGAAGTTCATCGAAAGTCTCGGGGCGCGGTTGGCCATGTGGGTCGATCACCACGATCACCCGAGGCATGTCGACTTCGCAGGCGACGAGCGTTTTGTGCTGTGCACCAAGGCGGAGCACGGCGCGTGCCCAGAGATGATCACTGAAGAGATGGTGCGGCGTACGGGCCCGGTCGATACGATCCTGGCGCATTTCGATTTGGACGGTATCTACTCCGCGGCGAAGTGGATGCTGGGTGGCAAAGAGCCCTACCCAGGTGCGGACGACGACGCCCGGGCCGTGGACACTCGCATCGGAGAGGTCAGCGCGACCGCCAGTCGGATTGACAAGGCATTGAGGGCGCACTACGCCGATGAGGTGCTCAAGCAGCAGATCGTGAATCATCTGCTCGCAGGGGCCAAGCGTCACGTCAGCGCGGAGGAGATCGACGCGGCCGTGGCCGACTACGATCGCATGGAGCAGACCTCGCGGGAGCTGTCCCGTGGGTTTGTCGTGGAGGAGGGCGTGGCCCTCGTGCAAGTGGGCAGCGACGCAGGGCCCTTCGACAAAACGGAGCTCTTGTTGATGGGACAAACACTCGCGCCTGTCTCCGTGGTCGTGGAGAAGGGGAACGCCTCCATCGCGGCGAGCTTCCATAGCGGGCTCAATTTCGTGGAGCTGCTCGAGCTCGGCGGGGGCATGCCGACGCGGGTGTCGGTCCCTCAAAAGCGACTTGGAGAGGCTCTCAAGACGATCCGAGCGCACATGCGCACGGCGTGGTCGGCGTCGGCCAGCGACGAACACTCGCCTCGTTGATCGCGGAGCTTAGGCGCCGCCGTGTGTCTCGGGTGCCTCATGGCGCAGGCTGGCAAACCCCACCTTGCCGTAGCCCTCCGCGCGCTGCAGCGCGTAGATAAGCTCCGCTTGCCCTTCGGCGTGGTACGAGGAGCGGACGAGGGGTCCCGACACGACCTCCGCGATCCCTTTGGAGCGGGCGTAGCGTTCGAGCTCCTCAAATTCCTCAGGTGTCACATACCTCGCGATGTCGAGGTGCTTCGGGCTCGGTGACAGATACTGACCGAGCGTCAAGATCGTCAGGCCGAGTGCTCCGAGTTGGTCGATGACCTCGCGGACCTCGTGGAGTTCCTCCCCGAGTCCGAGCATGATCCCTGTTTTGGTGATGGCTCCGGCGGCGCGGGCGTGGGCGAGCACCTCAAAGCTACGGTCGTAGCGGGCTTGGACGCGGACCTCACGGCTAAGGCGAGGAACAGTCTCAAGGTTGTGGGCGAACACATCGGGGTTCGCGTGGAGCACCGTGTCTACGTCACCAAGATCGCCCTTGAAGTCCGGCACGAGGACCTCCACGGTCATCCTCGGTGCGCGGGTGTGACACGACGCCAAGGTGCGCGCCCAGATCGAGGCGCCGCCGTCTTTGAGGTCGTCGCGGTCGACTGAGGTGATCACTGTGTGGGTGAGTTCGAGCTCTCCGAGGATGGTCGCGACGCGCTCGGGTTCTCCCTCGTCCACAGCCAGCGGCCGCCCGGTGGCGACGTCACAAAAACGGCACGAGCGGGTGCAGATATTCCCCAGGATCATGATGGTGAGCGCGCGGTTGTTCCAGCACTCC
>CALKDV010000038.1 GCA_938084085.1 uncultured Nannocystaceae bacterium | reverse complement strand
CTCTTGGTGCTCGCCGCGTGCGAGGCGGCGGGCGGTGCCCCAGAGATGGCGCTCCCCGCATGTTGTGCGCTTGAGATGGTGCACGCCTATTCGCTCGTTCACGACGATCTTCCAGCGATGGACGACGACGCGGAGCGCCGTGGTCTGCCCACCGTGCACGTGAAGTACGGAGAGGCCAACGCGATCTTGGTGGGGGACGCGCTGTTGACCGAGGCGTTTCGTGTGCTCGCGCGTGGAGCGAGGGGGGTGGCGCCGGCTGCGATGGCGCAGGCCGTGGTGAGCCTGGCCACGCACGCGGGGATCGACGGCATGGTCGGAGGCCAAGCGCTTGACTTGGCGGCGGGACAAGACCTCGCAGATCTTTCGGAGCTTGAGCGGGTCCACGCGCTCAAGACCGGCGCCCTGTACGCCGCCGCCGGAGCGCTCGGGGCGTTGTGCGCCGGAGCCCCCGCAGAGCAGGTGGCCGAGCTCGAGAAGTTCGGGATGTCCTTTGGGGTGGGCTTTCAACACGCCGACGATGTCCTCGACGATGACCAGCCTAAGCTTCGCGACCAGGCGATGGCGCGGATGAAAGTTTTACTCGCGACCTGTGAGCAGATCACGGCCGCGTTTGGTGACCGCGGTGCGCCCCTGCGCGGCCTCACGACTTGGCTGGGCACGCGGGCTCGAGATGCCGCCGCGGGCGCTCGATTCGAGTGAAGACGCTCCCAGGTGTGGGCTGGGACCTCAACGCGGTATAGAAAAGCCCCTCGCCGTCCCTAAAAATTGCAACGAGGTTGCGAGGTTGGAGCGTGGCCCATACCATGAGGAAGGTGCTGTCCTTTGGGAGAAAAAACCGCGTCGAGTCGAAGACGCCTGAGACACCTCGTGAGGCGTACGTTGTGGTGTTGGCCGGCGATCGCATGGGCGAAACCTTTCGCTTGGCGCCGGGTCAAACGGCCATCGGTCGTGGGATTCAATCGGGAGTTCGGATCAACGATGATGGGATCTCGCGGGTGCACGCATATGTCGACAGCGATGGGACGCAGTATGTGCTGCGAGACGCGGGATCGACCAACGGCACCTTTGCCAACGGGACAAAAGTAGAGAGCCACCCCCTCGCGGACGGCGATAAAATTCAGATCGGCTCTACCAGCGTATTGCAGTTTACCTTCGACCAAGACGCGCGCGCTCCCGCCGATGACAACCTCTACGGCGAGGCCACCAAGGACCGCCTCACGGGGCTGTTCAACCGCGCCTATTTCGAGAATCGCCTCGAGAGTGATGTGGCGTTCGCGCTGCGTCATGGCAAGCCACTCGCGGTGATTGCGTTCAACCTCGACAATTTTCGGGAGGTGAATGATGCCCATGGCGTGGCCGTCGGCGACACCATCCTCCGCGAGTTGGCGAATCGAGTGCGAGGCACCATCCGTGGCGAAGACATCTTCGCGCGTGTCGGGGGAGAGGACTTTGTCGTGATCTGCAGGGATGTAGACGCGACCCGGGCAGCGAACGCAGCCCAGCGGATCCGCGCCCTGATCGGCGATAGACCATTTCGCGCTGGCACCGAATCGATCGCGGTCACCATCTCACTCGGTGTGGCAGACCTCGGGATGCTGCCCTCCCCAAGCGGGGAGGCGCTCTACATCGCGAGCGAGCGCGCGCTGGCCTCCGCGAAGACCCAGGGGCGCAACCTCGCGTGCGTCTACGACCCTCAAGGCCAACCAACCCGGCTCGTGTGATCGCACCGTTGCCTCTCCTTCGTACCTCGCCGCGCTCCCTGCTCTCCCGCAACTGTTGGGGGCTTTGGCGATGGCGGGCGTGCGCGGCTACGAGCGTCGTGACGCTGCTGTCTTTGGTCGGGGGGTGCGAGCAAAAACCCGCAGTATCGCTGCATCAGGGGACCGTATCCAACGCAGATCTCGACGCCGCACCGGAGGACCCTGGAAAGATCGAGGAGGTCGCCGCGAATCCCGGGGAGTGGTTTGAGGATCCGCGGGGAGTGGCGGTCATCCGCGCCCGCCAGCGCGGCGATGCGACCCTCGCAACCTCCACGCTGCGCGAGCTATTCGCCACCCCAGGCCTGTCGGCGCACGACCGCGCCGGCGCCCTGGTGCTGCTTGGGCGAGCGGCGCTCGCGGCGGGTCGCTACGAGGAAGCGTTCGCGTCATTTCAGGAGGCCGCGCCGCTCGATGAGCTAGCGTCCATTCGCGCTTGGATGATGCTTCAGCAGGCGGACGCCGCGCTGCGCGGGTCCCAGCCGCAGGAAGGGCGAGCGGTGCTTGAGGCGATTACGATGTCCGATCTGACCGCTTCGCAGGCTTCGCGTCACGCGTTGCTGCGCATGAGGGCGATGCAGCGTGTGGGGACAACGGAGGAGTCGCGGGCCTCCTTGGAGGCGTTTATCGAAGAATATCCGGAGCACGAGGCGAGGTTTGAGGCGCGTGAAGCCTTGGCGGCCCTGGATGAGGCGAAGGACCCAGCCCGCGCACGCGGGCTGTACGAGAGCATCGTCCTCGCAGTGCCGTTGAGCACATTCGCGACCCGGGCTCGCGAGGGGCTCCGACGACTCGACAAGGCACCGGCGACGCGCGCGCCCTCAGCGGAGCGACGGGCCTTTGCGCGAGCGACGAAGGTGGCGACCCTGGAGTCTGAGCTTTCGCGCCGCCGATATCGGGGCGTAGTGGAGGACTCCACGTCGCTGCTCGCGGACAAGCGGCTCACCAAGGAGCAGCGCTGCCGTGTGGCGTACGCCAGGGCGAAAGCCATCTTCCGACAGCGGAAGCGAGCCAAGGCGCGGGCTCCCTTCGACGCCGCAGGGGTGGCGTGCGAGGCGGCTGATGAGTGGAACTTGGTCGTCAAATCACGCTATCAATCTGCGCGGGGGAGGTACGCCGCGGGGGAATATGCGAAGGCAGCCGCGGCATTTGAGGGGCTTGCCGCCGCCTTCCCTCAACACTCGTACGCCGACGACGCGCTGCTGCTGGTGGGCGAGTCTTGGGTCTCCGATGGGAAGACGGCGCGCGCGGAGGAGGCGTGGCGGCGCGCGCTTGCTCAATTCCCCGAGGGTGATATGTACGGCGAGATCCAGCGGCGTCTGATGCTCTCGGCGTTCAACGCCGACGCGCCCGAGCGGGTGCTTGAGGTGGTCGAGGGGGCGCTCGTCGGCGCGAAACTGGGCACGCCAGACACCGCCAAATTGTATTACTTTAATGCGCGCGCGCTCGACCGTCTCGGGCGTGGTGAGGAGGCGCTCACGTCCTATTTCGCCGCCATTGAGGCGGCTCCGATGTCGTACCCCTCCGCGCTCGCGTTGTCGCGCTTGAGGGACAAAGGGCCGGAGCCCCTCGCGCGGGGCTTGGCGCGGCTCGAGAGTGCCCGGGCGGCTCCCGCCCCCTCGTCGAGCGCGCCTGTGCCACCGACCGCGACGTCCCAGGCGGCGGTCCCTGAGCAGGCGCGGGTGTTCGCGGCGCTGGGATTGGGGGACGAGACATTAGAGGCGCTGGACCAAGCAGGCATCGAGGGTTGGAGCAGGGCGCTGTTGCTGGCTCGCGCGGGGATCTACCGAGCGTCGCAGAGGGCCCTGGCAGGGGTAGACCCCCAGTGGCGCGCCACGCCTCCTCGCGCCTCCGACAGCGAGCATTGGTCGGTCGCCCATCCGCGTCCCTTTCGAGACATCATCGAAGATGGTGAGGCTCACATCGCCATCTCACCGTTTTTGGCCTATGCGATCATGCAGACAGAATCACGTTTTGATCCTGGCGCGGTGTCATGGGCGGGCGCCCGGGGGTTGGTACAGCTGATGCCCGCGACGGCGAAAGACCTGGCGGCGCGCGCCAAGATCACCCTCGGCCCAGGTGATGTGCACGATCCTGCGATCAACCTTGAGCTTGGCATGCGTTATCTCGCTCGACTCACAGCTCGGTTCGGGGGCGAGGAAGGGGCCGTCGCCCTCGCCATCCCCAGCTACAACGCGGGGGCGGGCGCGGTCGATCGCTGGATCAAGGAACGGGGCGATTGGGAGTTTGACCTGTTCATTGAGGCCATCCCCTACGATGAAACCCGAAAGTATGTACAGTCCGTGCTCGGCCGGTGGATGGCGTACCGGTGGCTGTACGCCGAGGGACCTCCGGAATCAAAGATCCCGTTCTTGCCCCGTCGGTTGCCGTCCAAGCCGTAGCGCGTGAGGCGTGAGGGGGGGGCGCCTAGGCTCGCTCGAGCTTGGACTCGGGGAGCGCCGCTTTGCGTTGCTCGCGGGAGAGCTTGCGCTCCATGGTACGGATTTTAGCGGTGAAGAACGCCTCGGCGCCGGCATAGAGCGACACAAAAACCCAGATGGGACTGAGGTTCGCCAGCATGGCGAGGCTCCACACAGCGAAGACAAGCGAGGCGCGGGCGACGTCGCCGTTGAGCAGCTGACCGGTCCCGGGCAGAAAGAAACTCAACAGGCCCGCGGTGACGGGGAGTCTTGGCTCGTCGAGCTCGCCGTATTCCTCAAGGGCGAGCTCCTCGTTCTCGGCGAGGACTGCGAGGGCCGTCGGGTGGCCGAGGTCCCGGGCCGCCGATTCAAACATGGATTCCAAGGCCTGCTTGCGGGAGGCGTCCGTGTCGTAGCGTTCAAAGGCGTCGGGCACCTCGCGAAGCTCCCCCGCCGACACGAGCGCGTCGAGGGCCAGTTGGATGTCGGTCATGGGGTAGCCGAGCGACTCTTGGACAAAGCCTGGGCTCAAGTAACGCACCGACGGGTCTGCGAGGAGGCCAAGGACCTGCGCACCCAAGCTCGCGGCGCGGGGGGCCGACCCCGTTCGCGCACGGGCGTGGCGATCTTGTGTCATGCCCGCGATGGGTGCGTCGCTGTCCCAGGTGGTCTCACCTCGTCGGGTATCAGCTCCCCCATCATGCCCTGCTCGCAGAGGCTCTTGGCCCGCGTGGTGGGCTCCTCGGTCACCACTCCCCGGCATCTCCGTCCGATGTCGACGGATCCGGTAGCGCGCCCGCTGCGCGGCAGACATGGGTTTGTAGCGAGACATGGGCAAAGGTCAGGGCGGTGGGGCCCTCGGACTTGTTTAGCGTAGCAAACTCCTGGCCACGTCGGACAGTTTGGCGGGGAGCGGGCGAGATCGGGGGCCGTTGACAGAGGAACGAAGTGCAGGAGACCAGCCGCGCCGGGGTCGTTAGACCTGGACGCCGAAGTCGCGGAGAGCCTCGTTGAGGCTGGTGCGCTGGTCGGTGCTGCGCTTGCGTTGCCCGATGATGAGGGCACAGGCCACCTCATATTCCCCGGCGGGGAAGGATTTGCTGCGGGTGCCCGGGATGACCACGGACCGGGCGGGGACGCGCCCGCGATGGGTGACGGCCTCGGCGCCAGAGACGTCGATGATCGGAGTGCTCGCGGTCAACACGACGTTGGCGCCCAGGACGACCTCTCGTTCGAGGTGGACACCCTCGACCACGATGGCGCGCGAGCCCACGAAGCAGCCGTCCTCGATGATCACGGGGGTCGCGCCCGGGGGCTCGAGGACGCCGCCAATGCCGACGCCTCCCGAAAGGTGAACGTCTGCCCCGATCTGGGCGCAGCTGCCCACTGTGGCCCAGGTGTCCACCATGGTGCGGGCGCCGACATAGGCTCCGATGTTGACGTAGCTGGGCATGAGGACCGCGCCTCGTTCGATGAACGCGCCGCGGCGGGCGACCGCCGGGGGCACGACACGTACGCCTGCGGCCTCAAAGTCGCGTTTGAGCGGGATCTTGTCATGGTATTCGTAGGGACCCACCGTGGTGGTCTCCATCTTTGCGACGCCAAAGTACAAGAGGATGGCCCGTTTCACCCAGGGGTGGACCGACCACGAGCCATCGTCATTCGGACTCGCCACGCGCAGGGCTCCGGCGTCGAGGGCGGCGATGGTCTGCTCCACCGCGGCGCGCGTCTCGGCGTCGTCGAGGAGGGAGCGATCTTCATAGGCGGCGTCGATGCGCGCTTCGAGGTCGGGTGGGGCGGAGGCCATGGCCCCTTGTTTCATGAGGTCGCACCGCGATCAAGCGCCGGCCGGACCCCGGAGTGGCCTGTGATGAAGTCTCTATCGGCGCCGTGTTTGACCCGTGGGACCGGCGAACCCGGATCGTCGGAGCTTTTTGGTCTCCCTGGGATCGCGCAGGTTGCGGATGGAGGCCGCCCCTGGCTCGCGATTGGGCATCGCAGCCGTGTCCTCAAAAAAAATACACCACGGGCGCATTATCCGCGCGCGGGCGTCCAGTGTGCGCGACTGTAGGGGTGTCACGCAGGATGTCGTCGCTTCAACCCCACGCGCCGCTCCACCAATTCCGGGCCTCTTTCGCGGGCCCGAGGGCTTGTTAGATTCGCCATTTGCGGCAGAATTCGGGAGTTTTTAGGTGATCTACGGGGATGGGTGGGAAGCTGTGGCGTGCGGTGGTGCACGGGCTCAACGACAGACGATGCGAAGCTGCGCTCGAATCGCAGGGTGCGGATCTGCCTGGGCCGTCGACGAAACGAAGTGGCCTATCTCGGTGGGGCGGTTTCGCACCGTGGCCCGTCGTGGTCACAGGTCTACGAAAACTGTGCGGCTGAGAACACCGCCGCTTGATGGAGTCCACAATGAAACCCTCTCCGATGTCTATCCACGATGTGAATCCTGCCAACTCCTACAATGAGTCCATTGCGGAGGCCCGTCTGCGTACGCCTCCCCCGATCTTGATGGGCCACTCGCCCGCCGCGCGGCGGGTGCAGGCCATGATCCACCGCGCCGTGCGAACCAATCTCCCAGTGTTGGTCGTGGGCAAGGGAGGCACCGGTAAAGAGGTCGTCGCTCGAGTACTTCACCACTTTGGTGGCGGCGAGGTTCCGAGCATCGAGGTCGTGTCCGCGTCGGAGCAGACCCGACTGGTGAGCCTCGGCGCCTTCACCTACGTCTCCAATCTCGAAGACCTCCCCATGGAGGAGCAAGCGCGACTCCCGGCGCTCACCGGGCTTGGCCGGATCGTGCTCGGCACGCGCCTGTCCCCAGAGAGTGAAGAGGGCCGGCGCCGACTCCACCCGCAGATCGTTCGTTGGGCCAGCGGTGTCCGCATCGACCTTCCCACGCTCGCCGAGCGCATCGAAGACCTCGAGGGACTCGCCATGCAGATCATCACCCGCACCCCGAGCCGTCGGCCCGTGGGCGGAATCGCAGACAACGCCCTCGACTGCCTGCGCAGCTACACCTGGCCTGGCAACGTGAGTGAGCTTGAGCAGGTCATCGTGCACGCCATCCACAACGGCGCGACCGAGCAAATCGAGCTTCGCGACCTCCCGGCAAATCTCCGGGTCCGCGAGGCGCATCAGGTCCGCGCCGAGTCCCCCGAGCGCCAGCTCTGCCTCGAAGAGGCGGAGAAGCAGGCCATCCGACGCGCGCTGCACTACGCCCGCGGCAACAAGCGCAAGGCCGCCCGGTTGCTGCACATTGGGAAGACCACGCTGTACCGCAAGCTCAAAGCCTACGACCTCGAGTAGTTCTCTGCTCCTACTTCATCACGAAGGGCCGCCCCGTCAAGGGCGGCCTTTTGTGTGGTGCGCGCGGCGGGCTAGTAGGGGCTGTAGATGAGGTAGGTCGTACCGGCCCTAGCACCTTCACCCCATGCACCGATCAACAGATCCATCTTCCCATCGAGGTCCATGTCGCCCGCCGCTGATACGCGGCGGCCCACATACGCGTTATCGCTGTCGCCCAAGAAGGCCGCGTCTGTCATGGCGCCGGTGTCGAAGGTGGCCCCGGGGTTGCTCCCCACCCCGGGAGTCTCGCTCATGATGGTGCTCCCCAAGAAGAGGTAGACTTTCCCACCGTTGCTGAAGCCCTGATCGTTGCCCGCTGCACCGAGGAGCACGTCCGCCCGGCCGTCCCCGTCGACGTCACCCGGGATGGACACGTCGCGGCCAAGGGTGTCCCCTACGGCTTCTGGGAGGAACGCATAGGAGGCTTGCGTTCCGAGGTTGAAGGTGGCGTCGGGGTTGGTTGCGACCCCCGGTGCCTGGAGTGCGATGGCGCTGCCCAATACGACGTAGGCCTTGCCCGCGGCGCCGACACCAGCATCGTCGTGCCACGCCCCGAACAAGAGGTCGGTGCGCCCGTCGTTGTCCACGTCCCCCGATGCCACCGAGGAGCCGCACTCTGCAAGGGCGCTCTCACCGACGAAGGCGTAGGAGGCCTGGGTCCC
>CALKDV010000037.1 GCA_938084085.1 uncultured Nannocystaceae bacterium | reverse complement strand
CGACATGTTGAACCGTGGTCCCATGACGATTTTGCGGAGGGGACCGGTGGAGAAAAACTCCACGTCTGCCGCATTAACTGCCCGCCTACGACAGGTTAGAGGTTGCGGACCAATCTTCCTGGTGGACTTCACAGGAGCGCCCGAGTGGTGATAATCCAGCAAAGATCGCACGGCACCCCACTTCTTCGACACGCTTCTCGGCTCAATTTCATGCGACTAAAAAAGATCGAGGTCAACGGATTTAAGTCCTTTGCTGACCGCCAAACGGTGGTTTTTGACGAACGCGTCACCGGGGTGATCGGCCCCAACGGATGCGGGAAGTCCAATATCGTCGACGCCGTGCGCTGGGTGCTTGGCGAGCAGCGCGCCAAGCACTTGCGGGGCTCAGGCATGGGCGACGTGATCTTCGGTGGCACGGCGACCCGCGGAGGCGCGGGGTTGTCGGAGGTCACGATCACCTTCGAGAACGAGGGGGACGTGGCGGCTCCGTACACGAATCACGCGGAGGTCGCGGTCACGCGGCGGCTGTTCCGCGACGGCACCAGCGAGTATTTGATCAACAAGGTCCCGTGCCGGCTTCGGGACATCAACGACATGCTCGTTGGCACAGGCATCGGCAAGAGCGGCTACTCGATCATCGAGCAGGGTCGCGTCAGCCAAATCGTGACATCCAAGCCCGAGCATCGTCGCCACATCATCGACGAGGCCGCGGGTATCACGAAGTTTAAGCTGCAAAAGGCCGCCGCCGAGCGGAAGATCGGCCAGACGCAACAAAATCTCCTCCGGGTGACGGACGTGATCGCGGAGCTTGAGTCGCGCCTCGCGGTGTTGAAGCGGCAGGCGCAAAAGGCAGAGCGCTACCGCCGGTACAAGGACGAACTCACGGATCTTGAGCTGTGGGCGGCGAGTCATAAGTTCCTTGAGCTAAAGACCATGGCCAACGTGCTGACGTTGAGGTCCGCGGACCTCAACGAGGAGGTGGATAACCTGCGCGCCGAGGTGTCTGTGCGTGACGCACGGGTAGAGACGATGCGACTTGATCTGTCCGCTCGCGAGCGAGCGCTTTCGCAAAAGCAAGAGGAGCTCTTCGGGCTCGAGAATAAAATTTCGCTCAACGAGCAAGACCGTAACTTTCAACGCCAGGAGCGTGGCCAGCTGGAGAGTTCGATCGAGCAGTCGTCTGCGGAGATCGAGGTGGGGAATCGAGCGGTGGAGAGTCTCGAAGGTGAGCTCGCGTCCGTCGACGATCAGAACGCAGGGCTTGGAGATGGGATCGGTGAAGACAGCGAGGTCGCCGTGGTCGAGCGTTTGACCGCCCAATATGACGAGGTGCGGACCGCCCTGGAGCAGCTGAGCGAGGAGCTCGAGCAAACGCGTCGAGATGTGAGCGCGGTGGAGGCGAGCGTGGTCGGTACCGAGGCGCGGCTGACGGGACGTCGCACCGCAGTGGAGGCGCTGCGCGGGCGCGTGGAGGAGAACACGCAAGAGCGTGAGGCGCTGGTTTCGGAACGAGATGAAGCGCGCGGTGAGTTGGAGGCGGCGGCGCAATCGCTGACGACCAGGGAGGCCGCAGTGGCCACGGTGCGCGAGCGGCGGGCGTCGCTCGATCGTGAGCGTGTGACGCTGCGTGATGAGGCGCGCAGCGCTGAGGTCACCGTGGAGACCGCGCGCCAAGAACTGGTGCGCGCGCGCTCACGGCTCACCTCGCTCGAGGAGATTCAACAGCGCTATCGGGGCTGCGCCTCTGGAGTGCAGGTGGTGATGGAGCACCGCGACGAGCTGCGCGCGGGGACCTCGATGGAGCTTGGTGGGGGGGGGCACGCCTCGTCGTCCGCGCCCGCCGTGTACGGGATCATGGCGGACTACGTGACCGCGCCGGCACATTTGGAGTCTGCGGTCTCTGCGGTCCTCGGAGATCGTCTGCAGGGCATTGTCGTCGACGACCCCAACGTGGGGGCGGGCGGGGTGGCGCTCTTGAAGCAGCTCAAGGAGGGGCGGTCGACGTTCTTGCCCCGTGAGGTGGCGGGCAGCGACGGGCGCGGAGACAAGTCGGGACGCGGCGCTGGGTGGCGCTCTCCCGACGAGGCGGCGTCCCCGGCGACGGGCATCGAGATCGTGGATTTGACCGGCGGGGGCGCGACCTCCTCGACGGGCGACGCTCCGACCTCGGCCGCGGCGTCCTTGACCTCCGAAGATGGCGTACTCGGCCCGTTGGTGGACCTCGTGGAACTCGACGAGAAGGCCATGGGGATCGGCCGAGTGTTGTTGGGCGACGCCCTCGTCGTGGACGGACTGCCGCGCGCGCTTGAGCTTTGGAGTCGTGGGAATTTGGACCGGACCCTGGTCACCCTTGAGGGCGATCGCGTGGAGCCCTCAGGCATTGTCGTGGGGGGCTCGTCAGAGGCGCTCGACTCGGCGCTGCTCCAGCAAAAACGCGAGATCGGTGATCTTGAGGGGATCGTGACCCAACTCGAAGAAGAGCTTCGGGTCGCCAAACAGCGACACCAAGGGTTCGCGGAGCGGCTCGCAGAAGTGGAGCAGGCGCGCGAAACTGGAGAAGTGGAGCTGCTCGAACTGGAGAAGCAGCGTCTCGGCGCGGTACAGCGACGGGACTCTTTGCGGGAGAGGACAGAGCGCTCCGCTGCGGAGATCAAGCGGCGCACCGGGCAGGGGGACCAGCTCGCGGCCGAGTTGGCGGAGGCCTCGTCCCACGTGGAGTCCCTCTCGGTAGAGCTGGAGCGAGCGCGTGATCGACTGCCCAAGCTTCGAGAAGAGATGGAGGCGTCCTCGGAGCAGAAGCGCTCCAGTGAAGCGCAGCGTGAATCGGTGGCGGCGGAGCTCTCGGAGGCGCGGGTCGCCCTCGCGCGTTGGCAGC
>CALKDV010000036.1 GCA_938084085.1 uncultured Nannocystaceae bacterium | reverse complement strand
TATGGATCTCGTCGATGAACAAGATCGCGTTATCCTCCTCTAAGATCGCGTCGACGACCGCTTTGACTCGTTCTTCGAATTGGCCACGAAACTTGGTCCCGGCGAGGAGTGAGCCCATGTCGAGGCCGTAGATCTTGGCATCCGTCAATGCCGAGGGCACCATGCCCTCGTGGATGCGCAGGGCGAGCCCCTCGACAATGGCTGTCTTTCCGACGCCAGGTTCCCCTACGAGCACGGGGTTGTTTTTGCGCCGACGACAGAGGATCTGGACGGCGCGGGTGACCTCTTCATCGCGGCCGACGAGCGTATCGATATTACCTTTGGCGGCCTTCGCGAGCAGGTCGACGCAGTATGCGGAGAGAGGATCATCGGGCGCGGCGTCGTTGTCGTCATCCGCCTCGACCCCAGGAGGGCGCTTGGGCGCGCCTTTCTTATTCTTGCCGATCCCGTGCGAGATGTACAAGGTGATGTCGCTGCGCCGGATCTTCTGCTTGAGGAGCAGGTAGACCGCGAAACTCTCGTCCTCCGCGAACAAGGAGACGAGGAGGTTCGCGCCCGTGACCTCCGGCTTTCCTGCGCCCTGCACGTGCAGGACGGCGCGTTGGAGTACGCGGCCGACGGCGATGGTCTGGCGCACGTCCTCCTCGTCGGGGACTTGGGCCATGGTCTCGTCGAGGAAGGTCTCGAGCTCGTGGCGGAGGGCCTCGATGTCGGCGCCGCAACCGAGCAGCACCTGCTTGGCGCTCTGGTCATCGATCAGCGCGTACAAGAGGTGCTCGAGGGTGATGAACTCGTGTCGCCGTCTCCGCGTGTCTGTGATCGCGCGGTCGAGGCTTCGTTTTAATTCAGGACTCAGCATCAGGATCCTCCTCTGGCTCAATGGTTGCGATGAGCGGGCTCTCGTTCTTGCGCGCGGCCATGTGCACCTGCGCGACTTTGGTTTCGGCGATCTCGTGGGTGAACACCCCGGCGACGCCCACGCCGTTGTTGTGGACATGCAGCATGACCGCGGTGGCGCGGCTGGTCGTCATGTGAAAGACCGTCTCGAGCAGCCGCACGACAAAGTCTTGCGGCGTGTAGTCATCGTTGTGGATGAGCACGCGGTACATGCGCGGGCGGGTGATTTTTTTCTCGGTGCGCGAACGAAGCGCGACACCACGCTGGGGGTCATTTTCGAAGTCTTGGCTCATGCCGAGGGTCCAAGGAAAGTGTAGCCACCACCTGGCCAATTTTCATAGTTTGCGCACGATGAGACGGGTGGGTGGTGTTGCTTCGTAGTGGAAAACAGCTTAGACCCCCTGCGCGTGGATCTGACCGTGGACATCGCTGAGGATCTCACCGGCGTGAATCCCGCAGAGTGGGACGCGCTGGAGCATGGATCCTCACCATTCACGGAGTTTGGGTTTTTGCGAGCCTTGGAGGCTTCGGGCTCCGTGGGGGGCGGGAGCGGCTGGCTCGCTCGCTATGTCATCGCCCGATGCGCCGGCGTGGTCGTCGGCGCGATCCCGGCGTATCTGAAGGCGCACAGCTACGGGGAGTACATCTTCGACTGGTCGTGGGCGTCGGGTGCGCAGAGGGCCGGGCTGCCCTACTACCCCAAGCTGGTCGTGGCTGTGCCGATGACGCCCGCCTCGGGCCAGCGGATCTTGCTCCGGCCCAACGACAGCGCCGACGCGCGCGAGGAGATCTTGGCTGGAATGCTGGAGGGGTTGATGGAGCTCGCCGCGCAGGAGCGGGTGTCGTCCATCCATTGGCTTTTTTGCAGCGCCGCGGAGCGTTCTCGCCTTGAAGCCCGAGGTTTCTTGGGTCGAACGACCTTCCAATTTCACTGGGATAACCGGGGCTACGAGGATTTCTCCGAGTTTGTGGGAGAACTGAGATCACGCAAACGCAAGCAGATCTTGAAGGAGCGCCGCCGCGCTGCGGAGTCCTTCTCCGCCCTCCAATTTGTGGAAGGCGCCGAGATGACCTCCGAGGATCTCACCGCCCTGGACCGATTTTATCGGGGGACCGTGCGCGAGCGGGGGGGGATTGCATATCTTGAGCCGGGGTTTTTCGAGACCCTGCGCGAGCTTGCCCCCGACCGCCTCCGATTTTGCCGAGTGCTCGATCCCCAGGGCTCGCTGTTCGCGGGGGCGCTCTATCTGGAGACGCCGGGTGGGCTGTACGGACGATATTGGGGCTGCGACGTGCAGCGGCCCTTTCTTCACTTTGAAGCCGCCTACTACGCCGGAATCGAGCGCTGCATCGCGCGAAAAATTCCCCGCTTCGAGGCTGGGGCCCAAGGGGAGCACAAACTGCTGCGGGGCTTTTTGCCCGCCAAAACCCACTCGTGTCACTGGTTCGCCCATCCTGGTCTGTCGCGCGCGATTTCTGCGGCGATCTGTGAGGAAGAGATCGTCACCTCACATCGCATGAGCCAGCTCGCGGACTTTGGTCCCTTCAAGGCTGGATCTGAGCCCTAGCCCAAAACACGCGGTTTTTTGTGGACGGCGCCCAAATTGCGTAGACTGCGCGCAAGCGGGTGTGCGAGACGGTGTCGATTGGCAATCGTCTTTTCGATGTGCTTCTATGCGCGCCCAACGGGGTCCTCGCGAGTGGGCCTTGAGCCTTGGAATCGCTACCCCCTCACTTTCACACCACATCAAGTCATGATTAACCGCGAAGAAGTTCTGGAAATTGTCAAAGGCCACCTCGTCGACACCATCGAAGAGCTCGAGGGCGTGGAAATCGATCCGTCGCGCTCCATGAAAGATCTTGGCGCGAACAGCCTCGACATCGTTGAGGTGGTCTCGTGCAGCATGCGAGACCTGAAGATCAAGGTGCCCCGCTCCGAGCTTAATACGCTCGAGAACATGAACCAGCTCGTCGACTTGCTGTTTCGCGTGGCCACCGAGAAGCAAGCCGCGCAGGCCTAGCAACCACCTCGACCGTCACGTCGAGCCATGGGGCGCCACCGTTCGCGGAAGGCGCCCTTTGTCGTGTCCGCCGAACACACACTGTTCACGGCGAGAGCGTGGGACGGCTCGGGGTTCTTGGCTGCCGAGCGATCGCTCGATGGGTCGCGGCGGGCGGCCTGCGGGGAATGTGTGCCGCGGCTGGAGCGTCGGACATGTGGGGGCGAAGGGGCACCGCTTTGTGTGTCTTGAAACCGTTCATTTGTTTCACCGTTGGTAGAGCCGAGATAGGTTCATACGACCCACGATGCTGTTCGCGAGCTTCGACTTTTTGCTGTTCTTTTTGCCGGTGCTCGCCGCTTGGTGGGCGCTGCGGCAACGTCCCTGGGCGCGGACGGCGGTGGTGCTCGCGGCGAGCTATTTCTTCTACATGGCGAGCAGCCGGCCGGTGGACGGCAGCCTGCCGACACCGTGGTACTTCGCGGGGCTCCTCGCGTTCTCCACCGTCCTTGACTACGTGTGCTCCGCGCGAATCGACAAGCTCGCCGCGCGGGCTGAGGCGGGGGCGGACCCGCGTGATGCGGCGCGGAAGCGGAACCTCTGGCTCACGGCCAGCGTCGTCGGAAATCTGTCGCTGCTCGGGTACTTCAAGTACACCAATTTCTTCCTTGAGGCGTTCACCGATGTCGCCAACGGGCTCGGCGCGTCGTGGGTGGCGCCTCACCTCGAGCTGATGCTGCCCATCGGGATCAGCTTCTATACGTTCCAGAGTCTGAGCTACACCATCGATGTCTGGCGCGGCAAGCTCACGCCGGAG
>CALKDV010000035.1 GCA_938084085.1 uncultured Nannocystaceae bacterium | reverse complement strand
AGCGACGTGACGCGCCGCGATGTTGGCCTTTACCAGACGCAGACCGCGCCAGTTAAACACGAAAGGCGTGCCTCCTGGCCCGCCTCCCGTTGATCTACGACGCGACGTTCAGCTCCCGCGGAGCTTCTTCTCTTTTTCAAGCACCTGCTTGTACTCCACGCTGTAGCGGGTCCACGGGCGGAGCTCCAAGCGCTTGACGCTGATAGGATCGCCGGTGCCTTCGCAGTAGCCGTAGGAATCGTCCTCAAACTTACCCAGGGCGTTGTCGATTTCGTTGAGCAGCTTGCGCTCTTTGTCGGCGAGACGGAGCAAGAATGTCTGCGAGACCTGTTGGCTCGCCTGATCCGATTCGTCTGCGAACTTGTCGGGGTCTTGAATCGCGTCCGACACATGGGTCTTAAGGTTGCCGAGCACCTTCGTGCGCTCCTCTTTGAGCCGAGCCTTAAACTGCTCGAGCATCTCAGGGGTGAGGGTCTCCTCTTCATCGACTTCACTGGGCTTTGAGGTTTTTTTGGCCATACGCTAGGGGTCCTCGAGCACTACCGGGGCGTTGAGTACCCCTGGGTCCGAGTTCGACAGCGAGACATAAACCCAACAGGACGGCCTGACAACAAGAAATCGCGTCCGATTAAAAAGAAGCTATCTCGACCCATCTCACTGCCCCTGAGCGGCGATCCCGCGGCGCCCCGGGTGCGACGCGACCCCCGCAAAAACCGCGCACGACAAGGCCCCCGCCGCTGCAGGTGTCCCCCGCTGACGACCCATCCGCGGCGGCGAGGCGTGTGGACTTTGGCGGATAAGAACAGCGTTTCTGGGGCCTCTCTCCGCGAGAGGACTCGACACGCCTGCACGCCTGGTTTGGCGGCAGCAATCCGACCACCGAGCGATGAGCCTTCGTCGTGGACAGGGCGACGAGGCGCCGGGGTCCGCCGTGAATCCCGCGGTCCTCGGTCCTCACGCACCCACGCCGACTGTCCGACGACACCGCTACGCGGCGGCGTTCGCGGCGTGGCGAGTATCGACGATGGCCACGAGGACCACCTTCATGCCCCCGCCGAGATCTGCCTCAAGATATTCCGTACGCAGACGCTTGGTTGATTCGATCACGCCCTCGATGACGAACGGCAGACCCAGCTGCAACGTCGCATCGTAGGAGGCCATCCGGGACTTAACCCCGCCCGCAACGATGTTCACCACCTCGCCGATCGCGTCTGCCACGTCGCCTTCGGGGAGCTCTTGGGACTCCTCAGCGTTCATCTCGAACAACCGCCCAGCGATGGTGCGGCACGTCTCGGGGCTCGCTGCCACTGCGATCTGCACCGAGCATTTGTCTCCGATGAGCGCAATGTATCCACCGGAGAGATCCCCATCGGAGTTACGGGGACCAAGGATCGTGCACCCATCGAGCTCGAGCGTCGTCGTCGACAGCTCCGCCGTCGCTTCCGCGAGCGCGTCCAACCATGGACGCGGCTCCAATCCGGGATCCACCTCGCTCATGCAGCCGCCAGTACGGGTGAGAGTTTTTCTTCGAAGTCGTCGGCGGTGAACGGCTTGGTGATCAAGAAGAGGGCCCCCGCATCCATGGCCACCTGATGCATCTCGGCCGTGCCCTCGGACGTGACGAAGCCAAACTTCACCTCGTTTCCGGCACCACGAAGCTCTTGCAACATCTCAATGCCGTTCATCTCTGGCATATTCCAATCACACAAGACGAGATCTGGCGTGTGCTCCGCCACTCGCTCGAGGCCTTCGGCGCCGTTGCCCGCCTCCACAACCTCGTGGCTGCCGAATCCGGCTTGGCGGAGGGTTCTCTTTACGATGCTTCGCATCACCTTGCTGTCGTCTACAATGAGAATTTTCATACTGCGCCTACGCCTTCGTTAGTTCGGAACAACACGCGAGTTTCTTGAGTCCCAGAGCGGATGTGCCCGCATTAGGCCGGCTCAAAAATGCACGCGTCCAAAGATTGGCCGCTCTCCGCCGCGTACGGTCGCTTCTTTGGTGACACGATGAAGGTGTCGTGCGCCTCACGCATCGCGACGCAGCGCCAGCGAAGGCGCCGTCCCGAGCTTTCTATGGGTCCAATTTCGGCCTTCGCTGGAGTCAGCGCAAATCACGCGAGGTGGCGCCGAGACCCCCTCTACTTCCTGAATCCGAAGGCCTAGAGGCCGCTCAGTCGCCACATCAGGCCCCTCGCGCGCGGCGTGCCGCCCGGTCCGAGCCGAGCGATCCAAGGGTTCCGAAGGCGTGAGCTTCCTGAGCGACCCAAATCGGCGCAGAAGGGCCCCCCGCCCGTGGACGATACATTCCCTACGCGAGCCATGGCTACCTCAACGCAATCCAACGACTTCGACGCTGAAAAATGGGTGTCCGCGATCCATCAATCTCTCCAAACGGTCGCCTGCGAGACCCTCGGTGTTGAGGAGGCGACGATCACCCGAGCCGCCACCCATCCTGCGGAGGCGAGCAAAATCAAAGGCGCCTACATCTCCCTCGTCGAGGGCGACTTCTCCGCGCTCCTCGGATTACGCGGAAGCCGAGACGACTGCGAACACCTCGCACGGATGATGCTCGAGCTCGCCGATGATGAGACTGCAGCCGAAGAGGACGTGAGCGGAACCATCTCAGAGCTCGCGAACATCATCGCTGGTGTTGTCAAATCAAAGATTGGCATCCCCGATCTCAAACTGGGGATCCCCATGGTCGTCTCCGGCCGAGTCACCCCCGCGAACCAGCAAGAAGCCGCCTCCGATCTCGTTCGGTTTGGACCGGTGAGTCTGGAAATCTTCTTGCTCTACCGCCGCAAGCGCGCGCGAAAGAGCGCGGCCTAGCCCCCACACCGAGCCCTCAACTACGGGTGCGTCGCGCGCGGTTGATCCGTACGCGCGAACACGCGACAACTGCCATCGGTGCAACCTACAAGTCAACTGAGTGTTGAGATTCCCGGCCACACCATCGCCGGACAAGTCTGGGGAGAGGAGAGAGCAGGCCCGACCGTCCTCGCCCTTCACGGCTGGCTCGACAGCTCCGCATCCTTCGCCCGCCTCGCGCCCCTGCTGCGCGATGCGAGGATCATCGCGGTCGACCTCCCCGGCCACGGCGCTTCCTCCCATAAAGCGCCAGGGAGCTCCTATCATTTCGTCGACGCGGTCTGCGACGCCGTCGCGATCATGGATGCCCTTGGGCTTGAGCGCACGATCCTGCTGGGACACTCCATGGGTGCCGGGATCTCCTCACTGATCGCGGGTTTGCTGCCCTCGCGCGTCGGGGCGGCGTGCCTCGTGGAGGGCCTCGGACCTCTCACCGACGAGCCACAGGGCGCGGCCACACGGCTCGCCGAGTCCTTGAAGCAGCAGCACAAACACCAAAAAGATCGCCGGCGGGTGTTCCCCACCCTCGACGACGCCGCCAGCCGCCTCGAGCTCGCCCAACAGGTGTCACCTGCGTCCGCGGCGATATTGGCCGCGCGCGCGACAGAGCCAGTCGACGGTGGGCTGCGATGGCGCGCCGATCCTCGCCTCCGCATCCCGTCTCGTGTGCGATTCACCGAGGCGCATGTTCACGCCTTCTTGTCCGCGATCGAGGCCCCCGTGCGGTTGATCCAGGCGACGCAGGGGTTCCCATTTGATGAGGAGACGATGCGCGCACGGGTCGCCCTCGTCCGCCAGCTTGAGATCGTCAAGGTCCCTGGTCATCACCACGTGCACCTCGACAGCCCGGAGCACGTGGCCCCGGTGCTGCAAGATCTCATCGACGCGATGTGAGCCCACAAGGCCCCCTCAGGGACGGATGAGACCCGAGGCTACGCATTGACGCGACACACGATGTCGGTGTCGAACGGGGCGTCGTAGTCCACGCCTTCAACGTTGAAGCCGCGCGTCTTCGCATACTCGCTCATGAACGCGTCGAAGCGATCCCGGGGGAAGGTCGCCCCCAACGTGAGCTGCTCGTAGAGCTCACGCAGGGGCGCTTGCACCTCTTCGGAGAGCTCACGGTCGTCCATGCGAAGTAACCCCTCCTCGTCCAGGGTTGGCACCGCCTCGCCGATAAAGTTCTCATGGAACATACGGCGCATGGAATCGAGCGGGTCTTCGAATCTCCCTTTCATGATGCCCATGGTCAAGGCCATGTAGAACGGTACGCCGGGGATGCCCCCAGAAGCCTCTGTCACCACGGCGGGTCCCTCCACCGCGATGGCGCGGCCCCCCACACTGTCGGCCAGCGATTTGTCGAGCGCGCGTGTGTAAAATTCGAGCTCCGCCTTCGCGAGCCCGATGAGCCCCTTGTGATAGATGGCCTCATTGAGGGGTCCACCCCGGTAGCTGATCGTCAACAGCGTGAAGCCCTCCGCGAGCACATCTGCCTCCGCGAGGAGGTCGATCCATTGCTCCACGATCCTGCCGCCCATGACGAACTGGGTGCGAATCGCCTCCTCCGGTGTCCCCGGCTCCAGCACAAGCTCGTCGACGACCGGGTCCTGGTCCTTGTCGGCGCCGGTGAAGGTGCGAATGGTGGCGGCGTTCCCCATGGGCTTGAGCACGCTGCTGACCGGCTTCCCGGTGCGGGGGTCGAGCCCTCGCGGAGCGGCGAGGGCCCACACGAGCCCGTCGATCTTGCCGCCGTCGAACCGCTCTTTGATCGCCTCGACAGTCTCTCGCCGGAACGCAGGGTCGAAGGCGTCCCCGTTGAGCGAGCTTGCGTGGAGCCCGAGCTTTTGCAACGAGCGTTCGATGGCGGCATTTCGATGCCAGCCTGGCGAACCGATCTTTCGGATCTTGTTGTTGCTGTCGGGGTTCGGCTGGCCGTCGTAAGAGACGCTCAGGGTGTGTGCACCGAGGTCACATCCAAGGGCCACCCGCGCGGCGCTCCCAAAGCCTCCAGAGCCGCCCACGAGCAACCAGCGGGCCGACGAGGGCTGGTGGTTCCGGCCTTCGAGGGCGCGACTCACCATCTGTTCGGCAGCGCGCTGCGTCCCCACCGGGTGAAAATTACCCGGAAAGATGACGTTGCCTTGGGCCTTCATGAAGCGAAACTGAAACCGCGGGAGGACAATTTCCATGATGTGCCGCGTGTACCACGAAAGCCCGGACCACACAGCGCAGAGGCCCAGCATCTGGCGCAACTGTGACAAAGTGTGCACCCGGTTTCACGCGCGCGGCTGCACAGGTGAGCGCCCCCGTCACGAGCGTGCGCGGTGCCTACCCTGGCAGCGGTCCTTGACCCTCGCGCAGCACCTCGATTTGGTCGTCCGTGGTGAAGCGCAGCACTGTGGATGGCTCCGGCCAAAGCGGTCCAGTGTCCACGACGGCGTCCACCTCCCGCGCGTAGCGGTCGAGATAAATCTCAGGCTCCTCAAGATCCGGATCCTCCTCCGCGGGCGTCACCGAACCGGTCAACAAAGGCATCTCCAATCCCTCCACCAGCAGCCGGCAGACCTCATAGTTCGGATATCGCACCCCCACCTCGTGCGCCCGATTCTTCATGACTCGAGGGACGTGCTCGCTCGCGTTGAGCACCATCGTATAGGGGCCTGGCAACAGCCGACGCACCACGCGAAACGCGGTAGTGCTCATATATCCGTAGCGCCCGAGGTCGCTCAGCTGGCTCACCAACATCGTGAGCGGCTTCTCATGTTTTTCGTGGATGCCCTTGAGCTTCCGGAGTTTGGCGATCCCCTTGCGACTCGACATCGCGCAGCCAAAGGCATAACCGGTGTCTGTGGGATAGATGATGACGCTTCCGCGGCGCAGACAATCCACCGCAGGCTCCAGCTTGCGGGGATCAGGGCGGTCGGCGTTGACACGAATTCTCATGGGACACAATCTGCGAATGAACGCGGCGCGAGCCTAGCGTTTCGTCGCCAGTCCGGGGAGAAAAGATGGGCCGAATTCGGCGCCGAGCAGCCGCCCATGACTCCGATCCCCGTGGTGAACCGCACGTGACTCCTCGCACGATGTGGCTTCCACTGCGTCGTCGGGGTCTTCACCCGCCGCGTCGCAGCGACACGTGCACCAGCCCGCATGGCGTGCCCCCCCGCTTCGCGGTACAACCCGGTTCATGGCGACCAAGTTGTCCTCACAACCGAGCTCCGTTCATGCCCGACGCCGCGCGGCCTTGATGGACCGCCTCCCTGACATCAGCGTACTCACCTTCGCCGGAGGGATGCGGCCCCGCAACTACGCCGCGAACCCTCTCGAATACCGCGCGAACAGTCACTTCATGTACCTCACCGGCGCCAGCATCCCTGACGCCGCGCTCTGGATGCACGCGGGAAAATCTGAGCTGTTTCTCAACGTCCCCGACGACGACGACGCGCTGTGGCATGGCCCCTCGCTGACCACCGAAGAACTGCGCGTGCGGCTCGGTGTCGAGGCGATCCACCCCATGGATCGCCTCCAAGAGATGATCGACACCACCGGAGGCGTGGATCGTATCGCGAGTCTCCCGACCCCCGACCCGCGAACGCAGCAGCAGCAGGCCGCGCTCCTCATGCGGCGCGGCTGGTCCCCCTCGGACTTCGAGTCCGATCCCGAGTCCGTCGACCGCGCGCTCGCGCTCGCCATGGTCGACGCGCGACTCATTCACGATGAGGGAGCCATCGAATGCCTACGACGCGCGGCCGAAGGCACCGCGGCCGCACACCTCGCGGGCATGCGGGCGACGCGGCCCGGGCTCACGGAGCACGCGGTCCGTGGCGCCATGGAGGGGGCCATCTTGAGCGCCGGCATGGTCACCTCATACCCCCCCATCGTCACCACCCGCGGCGAAATCCTTCACAACAATCTCCACCATCACACGATGCAAGCTGGCGATTTGATGCTCGCCGATGTCGGCGCCGAGTTCGAAGGCTGGGCCGGCGATGTCACGCGCACCTGGCCTGTCAGCGGCACCTACAGCCCGACCCAGCGGACCATTGTCGAGATCGTTCTTGAGTCGCAGCTCAAGGCCATCGACATGGTGCGCCCCGGGGTTCGGTACCGCGACATCCACCTTGAGTCAGCCCGGATCTTGACCCGAGGCCTCGTCGACGAGGGGATCTTGCGGGGAGACGTGGACAACCTTGTTGAGCGCGGCGCCCACGCCCTCTTGTTCCCACATGGCGTGGGGCACATCATCGGCCTCGACGTCCACGACATGGAGGATCTCGGAGACCTCGCGGGCTACGAGTCCGGCCGCAGCCGGGCCGAGCAGTTCGGACTGGGCTACCTACGCCTGGATCGAGATCTGCAGCCGGGGATGATGGTGACCATCGAACCCGGATTTTATATCGTCCCCGCCATCTTGGACGACCCGAAGATCGCGGGACCCTTCGTGGACGACAAGACCCTCGATCGCGACGCCCTCGCGCGTTTTGAAGACGTCCGCGGTGTCCGCATCG
>CALKDV010000034.1 GCA_938084085.1 uncultured Nannocystaceae bacterium | reverse complement strand
CAAGGCCGTGGGCGCGCCGGAGCCGGTCATCCTCGAGGCGGACGCCTCCAACGACGGCGACACGGAGGCCGTGATGCAGCGGATCGAGGCGGACTGCGGCACCTTGGAGGTGCTCATTAGCAACGTCTCGTTCGCCCACATCAGCAAGCACCACTCGGATCTCAGCAAGAAGGGGCTCAAGCGCAGTCTCAACTACAGCGCGTGGCCCTTCGTGGGATACCTGCAACAAGCGAAGCTCGTGACGGGTCGCTTCCCGCGGTACGCGGTGGGCATGTCGTCGCGCGGCCCCGAGTATTTCTTGCCAGGCTACGATTTCATCGCGGTGAGCAAGGCCGTCATGGAGACCTTCATGATTTACATGACCGCGGAGCTCGCCGCGGAGGACGTGCGCATCAACGTCATCCGCGCCAACCCCGTGGACACCGAGTCTCTTGAGGCCACGTTCGGTCCTGACTTCGTGCCGTTTTGTAAGAAGTACTACGGCGACCAGTTCTTCGTGTCTCCCGACGAGGTCGCGCAGGCGACCTTGGGTCTTTGCAGCGGGCTCATGGACGGCGTGAAGGGGCAGATTCTCTTGCTCGACAACGCCTGCGGGTTCGGGGACAACGTGGTGCGCATGTTCACGGATCGCGAGCGCCTCGGCCTCAAGATCTAGGTGACCCGACCCGGGGGCCTCGGCCCCGTGGTCGCAGAGGCCCTTCAGACGGCTCCGAGACCCTCTCTGCATCAATTTCGAAGGGGGCGCGTGCGTCGTTGGCGTCCGGCCGGGTCCGTGGTAGTTCGCTGCCATGTCACTGCAGGTCGGCATCGTCGGTCTCCCCAATGTGGGGAAGTCCACCCTCTTCAACGCGCTCTCCGACGCGGGCGCCGAATCGGCGAACTACCCGTTTTGCACGATCGAGCCCAACGTGGGCGTGGTGCCGGTGCCCGACCCGCGCCAAGACGCGCTGGTGAAGGTCATCAAGCCCAAGTCCGTTGTTCCCACGGCCATGGAATTCGTGGACATCGCGGGTTTGGTCGCCGGCGCCAGCAAGGGAGAGGGGCTCGGTAACCAGTTCTTAAGCAACATCCGCGAGTGCGACGCCGTGCTCAACGTGGTGCGCTGCTTTGAAGATGACAACGTCGTGCACGTGTCGGGCAAGGTGAGCCCCCTCGACGACATCGAGGTCATCGTGACGGAGCTGGTACTGCGCGACATTCAGTCGGTGGAGACGCGCTTGGACCGGGCCCGCAAGTACGCCAAGAGCGGCGACAAGGTCGAGAAGGCTGTGCTCGCGCTGTGCGAGCGCATCTTGCCGCAGATGGAAGAGGGCAACCCGGTGCGCCGTCTAGAGATAAGCGACGACGAGCGCTTGTTACTCAAAGAGCTGCACCTGCTGACGGACAAGCCGGCCATGTACGCCGCCAACGTCTCCGAGGGCCAGCTTGAGGCGGGACTCGAGGACCCCATGGTCAAGCCACTCGTGGAGTACGCGGCCAAGGAGGGCGCCCAGGTCGTCGTGATCTGCGCCTCCATTGAGGCGGAGATCGCCGCCCTCGACCCGGAGGAGCAAGAGGCATTTTTGGAGGACCTCGGTCAAGAGGAGCCGGGCCTCAACCGCCTGATTCGCACGGCCTACGACCTGCTTGATCTCATCACTTACTTCACGGCCGGGGAAAAAGAGGTGCGCGCGTGGACCATCACCCGCGGCACCAAGGCCCCCGGCGCCGCCGGCAAGATCCACACGGACTTTGAGCGCGGCTTCATCAAGGCCGAGACCATCCAGTGGTCCGACCTCGTGGAGCTTGGCAGCGAAGCCGCCGCCAAGGCCAAGGGCATGCTGCGCATCGAAGGCAAAGACTACGTCGTCCAAGACGGCGACGTGATGCACTTTCGGTTCAATGTGTGACGGCTCCAGAAGCACCGTTTCGCTACCGCAGCAACAGCTGAAGTACCAGGAGCGCAACAACCGATGCGATGGCTGTCAGGGTTCGAAAACGGTTCCAGCGGTTCCAGGGTGCCTCAAACTGAGTGCGGGCGTCCGCCAATTCTTGGGCATTCAACAATTCGATCTCGAGAGCTTGAACTGCGTTGTTGAGGGGGATGTTGAATCGAAGTGTTGGTCCCTGAACGGCGAGCAGGTAGAGGCCGGATGCAAACCACATGAGATATAGCTCGACGCCACGTAGCTGCAGTGTCCCGAGAACCAGCATCAAGACGACGGAGACGATAGAACCGACCCAGACAAGCATGAAGATCGGCTGCCTGTTTTGGATGATCCCATCCATGAGTTTGAATGCCTGCAAGAACTCTCTGTCGGAGAGCTTGGCGATACCCGGCATGACCACAACAGCAAATCCGAATACGACGCCGGCGACCAGAGCACATGACAAAGTTGTCGCCATTAAAGCGACATCAAATAGATTAAAAACCATTCCGCCTCATTTATTCTCTCATCGAGGATTCATACAATCCCAGGCTGCCGCTCTCAAAACTACGGCATTCCAACCGGCTTGTGGAGGTCTTCTCGCTTCATCAGCGGAGACGCCGTGACAAACGTGGAGAGGAATTTAGAAAGTCGTGGTCATTCAGATGGTGACCCGATAGAATTAAGTTCTGTTCACTGTATCGGCGAACCATCCATGAGCATGCCCAAGATCTACACCATGAGCTTCGCCGAGGTGCATCCCCTGTATGTCGCCAAGGCCGAGCGAAAAGGAAGAACGAAAGCGGAGGTTGATGAGATCATCCGGTGGCTGACTGGATATGACCAGTCAGGACTCGACGCGCAATTGGCAGAGGAAACGGATTTCGAGACCTTCATCGCTCGGTGCCCACGGCTCAATCCCTTAAGAGTGAAGATTACGGGCGTTGTCTGCGGCGTGCGGGTCGAGGAGATCGAAGAAGAGACGATGCGAGAGATTCGTTATCTCGACAAGCTGATTGATGAGCTCGCAACGGGGAAACCGATGGCGAAGATCCTCAGAGCGTGAGCGTGAGCGTGAAGTTTCCTTCCTGAGGAGGAGGCGTTTGCCTTTCGCATCGAGGGCACGCCGAGTCGGCTCGACTGGCACGTCATCGACGGCAGCAAGATTCCGTCCGGGGCGCACGGGCACGAGGCGCATATGCAGACCGCCGTGCGCGGGTCCTTGGCTGCGCTGCCGGTACAGATCCTGGGATTTTACTCGCCCAAGCATCACTCGATCTTCACCCACCACGACACGAACACCCACGCCCACGTCCTCAGTGAGTCCGCCGGGGTGAGCGGTCACGTCGACCATGTGGACCTCGTTGGTGGCGCGCGCCTGTGGCTTCCGGCGCCTGGAGGCGCGCCCGAGGGGGGACCGGCGAACGCGCTTTAATGGGCCGCCGGTGGGGGCCCATATCGCTGCGGTTGGCGGTGGATGCCTGTCTTGCGGAGGCCAGCCTCGAATATGCGCGTACGGTACGAGCGTCCTTTCGATCATGGGCTAGGCTCCCACCGGGTCCTGGTGGTTGACGATGGGATAGGGTACGGCCCGCCTTGACCTCCCCGAGCCGATGAACGCGAACGAAACCCTCCTGATCTTCCCCCACCAGCTGTTCGCCCTCCACCCGGGGCTCGAACAGCGGCCGGCGAGGATAGG
>CALKDV010000033.1 GCA_938084085.1 uncultured Nannocystaceae bacterium | reverse complement strand
GGGTGCACAGTTCGTGACACGCGGAGGGGGCCTCGGGCATGGCGGAGGGGGAGGCAACCTGTGTGCGAGCGTCGTCGAAACCTCTCCATCGCACCATGCAACCCTCGAGGGCGTCGCAGGTGCTTGTCGCGGAGCAGGGCCGCGCCGGAGGCAGCGTGGGAGAGCCCTTGGAGGCGCGGTGCGTCTCGCAGTCACGTACGCAGGCGGGAGAGGCTTGGCCACGACAATCTCCCAACGCGCCGCAGGTCGCCGCACACGATCGACTCGCATCAGGCTGGAAGACGGCCAGCGTACATACTTCGAATCCGCCGCAGTCGTCGAGGGAGGCACAGTCGAAGATCCGCGATTCGAGCGGGGTCGGGGAGCCCTCCAGCCCCTCACACCCCGCGGCGCAGGCGTCCGACACCCGCTGGGGGATCCGCGCGTCCTGCGTCGCGCATGTGTCGACCCTGCCGCAGATGCGAGCGCAGGTCTCCGCCCGAATGTCGAGAGGCGGGTGCGGTGCCTCGGCCGTTGAGACGAGAGGGCGCGCGGGCGCACGCGCGGTGACACAGCTCCAGGTCAGCCCAGCGAGGGCGGCTGCGACGAAGGTGATGCTGAGCCGACCCACCTTTGTAGTCTACCAACGCGAGGAGTTGTTCTACACTGCCCGCGTGAGCTCGGCCCCTTCACGGTGGATATTCGGCTACGGCTCGCTGATCTGGCGCCCGGGGTTCGAGTACGAGGCGAGGGTCGTGGGGACAGCTGCCGGTTGGACACGTCGGTTTTGGCAGGGGTCCACCGACCACCGGGGGGTGCCAGGCGCAGCTGGGAGGGTGGTGACCCTGGCTCCAGAGGCGAAGAACCGGTGTCTTGGAGCGTGCTACCGCGTGCATGAGGAGGTGTGGGACGCGGTGATGGGCCGCCTCGATCTGCGCGAAAAAAATGGTTACGACCGGGTTGAGGTTGTCGTCAACCCATCGAACGGGGCCGCGTCGATGCGGGCGACGACCTACATCGCGACTCCGTCCAACCCTCACTATCTCGGCAGCGAGGAACCCGACGAGATCGCCTCGGTAATTGCGGCGTCGAGTGGACCCAGCGGCCGCAACCTCGATTACTTCTTGCGGCTTCGTGAGGCGCTCGCGGAGGAGGGCGTGCGGGAAGCGCACCTTGAAGAGATTCACGCGGCGCTTCGTCGACGCGGTGTGCTCCATCGCGGCGACAATGAATGAATCCGATGACCGAGGATGCCGGCTCGGATCAAAAGTCGCCGAACAACTCTGTGAGGGGGACCTCAAGGGCCGTCGAGATTTTGTAGAGCGACGAGATCGACGCAGAGCTCTCCGCGCGCTCAATCTGGCTGAGGAGGCTCACGGAGAGCCCGGTTCGGCGGCCCATCTGCTTCAGCGTCAAGTTGCGTGTCTTTCGTGACACGCGAATGCGCTGCCCGATCGTGACGTGAAGCTCGTCCTCGGGGCGGACGATGATGCCTTTTTTCCGAGCCACCCGATCGACGGTGTTCTTGAGGTCTTCCCCGCCGAAGGGCTTTTGCATATACGCGGAGACGTCGTACTCAATCGCGTCTGTCGCGGTTTGGAGCGTAGGGAATCCGGTAAGGATAATCACCGCGATGTCTTGGTCGAACTTTCGGACCATGCGCAGGAAGTCGAGCCCATCCATCTCGGGCATCCGAAGATCCAAAATGAGGACATGAAAGGTCTCCTTGGCGCGGAGTTTTTGGAGCGCTTCCGTGGGGGAGTTGATGGGAACAACATCGCAGCCGACGGGGCTCAAGAGCTCCATAATCACGTCGCAGACGTTGACATCATCATCGACTACTAGAATACGGAGCCTCGACACCTTGAGAGCATCGCATATTCAAGGCTCGCTCGTCGGTGTTTTAATGCCAGCGAGCCATGCATTTATGGCCACCAAAGGCGCTCAAATACCCGTGATGAACACATTTGGAATCTTTCCAACTAAAAAGACAGAACCCACGGCGAGACACCGCAGGTTCTGTTGTCGGGGCGAGAGGATTTGAACCTCCGACCTTTCGGTCCCGAACCGAACGCGCTACCAAGCTGCGCTACGCCCCGTAAGGAATGGCTAGCTATCAGAGGGGACCGCAGTTTGTCAAAACACAAATGCGGCGGCCGCCCCGGCATTCCTCGGTGGGGTTTGGGGCTCATCGAGGGGTCGGTGCCGCGGGGAGGCACGCTCCGATCGGGTGCGGTATCCCTCGCCTGGAGCGACTCGAGGCGGTCGGGTGGCGAGGAGGATCTATCGCGCTGTTGGTGCTGGTTCGACTTAAAAAGTCACCGCAAGGTGTGCGTCGCCGAGCGTGACCCATTGGCCTGAGCCTAGGTCCATGGCGCCGCGGAGAGGCTGCTGGTCGACGAAAATGGGCGCGTCGCGCTTGAGGGGTCGAATCCTCGGTACGTTGGGGCTCCCACTCCATTCAAGGACGGCGTGAATATTGTGGACGCCGTCGCCTTCAATGCGAAGCTCGCAGGCCGCGCTTGTGCCGACGCGGTAGCTCCCGGGCAAAAATAAAGACTCCGATTGGGTCCCGTCGGGCATGGCAATGTGCAGCGTGCCGCCCACGGGGACGCCGAGGTCGTCGTGCAAGATCACACCAATTCGTTTGGCGAGCGCACCCGCGTCGAGGGGGCGGCGCTCTGGATTCTTGTGAAGGCACTCCGCGAGCAACTCGACGATCGAGGCCGGCATGGTGGCACATCCCTTCTGCTTGGAGAGGGAGATGGCCCGTGTGTTCGCGTGGCAGTTTAGCCACGACAGCGGCGTCTCTCGGTATTCTTCGCGCAGCGCAACCATCGGCTTCGTTGTCGAGAATGGCGTGTAGCCGCAGAGGAGCTCATACAACAACAGCCCGAGGCTGTAGACGTCACTGGCGGGGGTGAGCACCTGGGTCTTGAGCTGCTCCGGTTGGCTGTAGTGCGGCGTCCCGATCACCATGTGGGTACGGGTGGCGTTGAGCCCCGCCGGACTCGACTCGTCCCACGATCGGGCGAGTCCGAAATCGAGGAGTTTGATCTCTCCCTCCTCGGTGACAAACGCATTCTCGGGCTTGATATCTCGATGCACGATCCCCTTGGCGTGCGCCTCCGTGAGTCCAAGACACATCTGGTGGACGATGGACAAGGCTTGGGAGGGCGGCAGCGCGGACTTGAAGTCGTGCCACGCGTCGAGGGGCTTGCCCTCGAGCAGGTCCATCAGCATGTAAATATGTCCGTCGGGGCGCAACCCGGAGTCGTAGGTGCGAACGATATGTGGGTTCGAGAGGCTCCGGACGATGGTGATCTCTCGGAGGGCGCGCTGGGCCTGGTCGGGACTTGTGACCGGCTCCTTGCTTAACTTGAGCGCGATGGGCTTGTCGTGTCCGGGGACCTCGACTTTGTACACGCAGGCGAAGGCGCCGGCGCCGATGCACGACAGGATGCGGATTTGGTCCGCGTAGAGATCCCCCGGCTTGAGTTGAAGTGCCATCGTGGTAGGACTGAGGCTACCACGGTCACTTATGACGGACTCAAAAATACCGCCGCCGCCCCTGTCGACTTATTTTGCGGAGCACGGCTCCGCGGGGGCAGGAATTGAGCTTGTGGCAACGGACGTGGATGGAACGTTGACTCGTGATGGTGCGTTGACGGCGGCGACCCTTGGCGCCATCGAGGAACTCACCGGCGCCGGAATCGAGGTCGTCCCTGTCAGCGGCCGGCCGGCGGGAGAAGTGCTCGGCCTGTGCCGCTACCTCCCTGGGGTCCGGAAAGGAATCGCAGAGAATGGACTTATCTCGGTGGTGCCCGACCAACCCGTGCAGTTCATCGGTCGCCCGACCAACCCCGCCAGGTTGCGGGAGGTGGGCGACGCCTTGAACGCAGACCATGGGGCGAACTTGCGGCTCGCGGGGGACGAGTTTTGTCGCGTCGGCGACGTCGCCTATGAGCGCGATGGCCGCGACGTGCCCGAGCTGATGCGGCTGCGCGACGCGGCACAAGCGGCGGGTGTCTTTTTCGTGTGGTCGAGCGTGCACGTGCATCTTGCGGAGCGAATCCCGGACAAGGGGGAGGGGCTCTTGCAGATGTTGGAGCGATGGGGCCGCGCCCCTTCGGCGGTGGCGACCATTGGCGACGCCCCCAACGACGCAGGGCTGTTCACCCCGGGTCGCTTCGGGCTGACGGTGGGGACCGCGGATGTGGTCGCGCAGGCGCAGGATTTCCCCCACCTCCCGCAGATGGTCACCTCTGGGCGGGAATTGGACGGTTTCCTTGAGCTCGCCCGAGGGCTCTTAGACTCCCGAGGTGTGCAGAACGATACGCACTGAAAACTCCCATTGCGGGTGGCTGACGCGGACCGAACATCTCTCTATAGTGCCGGCGCGAACCTCGATGAGGCCGCCACAATTTACGAATCTACCCAACCACGAGAGCAGAAAAAATCATGCGTATTGGAGTCCCCAAGGAGATTAAGGTTCAAGAGTATCGCGTCGGTGCGCAGCCAGCGGGCGTGCGAGAGTTCGTGCGCGCCGGCCACGAAGTACTCGTGGAAACGGGCGCGGGGGCTGGGAGCGGATTTCGCGATGACGACTTCACGCAAGCGGGCGCGACGATCGTGGGCTCGGCCGCAGACGCGTGGTCGGCCGACATGGTCATCAAGGTAAAAGAGCCGATCGCGTCGGAGTACGCGTACTTCCGCAAGGACCTCATCTTGTACACCTACCTGCACCTCGCGGCGGTACCCGAGTTGACGAAGTCCTTGCTTGAGAGTCAGGTGAAAGGTGTCGCGTACGAGACCATCACGGACGGCAGCGGCGGCTTGCCACTCTTGCGACCGATGTCGGAGATCGCGGGCCGCATGTCGGTTCAGGTTGGCGCCGCGAGCTTGCAAAAAGAGCACGGAGGCAAAGGAGTTTTGCTCGGTGGTGTGCCCGGAACCCGCCGCGGCCGCGTGACGATTATTGGCGGCGGCGTGGTCGGTACGGCCGCCGCACGAATCGCGATCGGCATGGGCGCGCACGTGACCGTGCTCGATCTCAGCGCGGATCGGATGACCTATCTTGAGGACATCTTCGGGAACCTCATCGAGACCTTGCACTCCAATCCGGAGAATATCGAGGAGTCGGTCCGACGCTCGGATCTGGTCGTTGGCGGAGTCTTAATCCCGGGAGGCGCGGCGCCCAAGCTGGTGTCTCGGGCGCTCATTGGCGAGATGGAGCCCGGCTCGGTCGTGGCAGATGTCGCGGTGGATCAGGGCGGCTGCATCGAGACGTGCCGCCCGACCACGCACGACGATCCCACCTATGAGGTCGACGGAGTTGTTCACTACTGCGTGGCGAATATGCCGGGCGCGGTTCCGCGAACATCGACCTACGCCCTGACGAACGCGACGCTTCGATATGCGCTCGACCTGGCCAACAAGGGTGTCGAGGTGTGCGCGCGAGAGAACATCCACCTCGCCAACGGCATCAACACCTACGCCGGTGCATGCACAGTGGCGGGAGTCGCGACGGCGCATGGCCTCGAGTTCACACCGCTCGACCGCCTGATCTAACCCGTCTCGAACGGCCGGTGCGGGCCCCTGGCTCAACAACGTCGGGTGTTCAGTTCTCACCGAGAGATCCCAGTGACGTGACCGAGCGCATGTGACGCGTAAATTTCGTGTAAGGAGCGGAATAAGCACCCGGTGCAGCCGTTGCTTCACGGGCCGAGCGTGGTATGCCGGCAAGCGAGCATGAGCCAGCGAAGACACGAGCGCGCAGCGATCACGGGGTTCATTCGTGTACCGCTACGCGTGGGCGCGGCGGCGTTGTTTTTGGCGACGGCCGCGGGCTGCGGGCCTCCTCCCCCAGGAGGCTGGGGAAACGGCGGCCGCTGGGGTGGCGAGACGGGCGACGGCGAAGAAGAGGAGATGGCCGCGCCGGTGCTGGCGGGTCGAGCGACTCTGGGTCCCATCGCGTCCATGGTGTCCTCTGCGAGCACCATCGAGGCCGAGCGACAGGTGACGGTGTCCGCCGAAGCGACCGGTCAAGTCACGGGGCTCAATGCGGAGGAGGGGGACACGGTCGCCGCGAGCGACGTGCTCGCCTCCTTAAGACGAGACACCCAATCCACGATGCTCGAGAGGGCCGGCGTGTCTGTGGAGAAAGCCACTCAAGATTTGGCTCGCGTGAAGAGTCTCTTCGCGAAGGGGGCAGCGAGCGCGGAAGAGGTCGCCAATCTTGAGGTGACCTTGCGCAACGCGAAGCTCGATCTGCGGGATCGCAGGCGGGACGTTCGTAATACGCGAGTGCGGGCGCCATTCAACGGGGTTGTCACAGAACGGTTTGTGAACACTGGGGCCCTCGTGAGCTCGGGCGCGCAGCTGTTTACGCTCACCGACTTCGATTCGCTCGTCGCCCGCATCTATGTGCCCGAACGTGAACTCGATCGCATCTCTGTCGGCCAACAAGCCACCGTGACCAGCAAGGCGGCGGTCGGTCGAACCGTTGAAGGCACGGTTCAAAGGATCGCTCCAGTGGTCGACGCCAGCACGGGCACCGTCAAAGTGACCGTCTCGTTGCCCGGCCGCGAGGAGCTGGGCGCGCGCCCGTTCTTGCCGGGCATGTACGCCGAGGTGACGCTCACAACGGAGCGACGCGAAGACGCGTTGTTGCTTCCAAAGTCCGCCCTCGTCCGTCGTGACGAGGAGGTGTTCGCGTTCATCATCAACGAAGACCGCGCGGTCGAGCGCGCGCTGACCACGGGCCTCGAGAACGCAGACTATGTGCAGGTGGAGGCGGGGATCGAGCTCGCAGACGAGATCATCATGGAGGGGCAGGCCGCGCTGAAGGACGGGGCGCTCATCCAGCGTGTGGACGAGCGGGGGACCCCCATCGACGCGAACGGTGTGGCGTTGTCACCCGTGACCGGCGGGGTGGCGGCGGCGCGAAGTGATGGTTCCGACGGGGGCTCGTGAGTTCAACGCCGGAGGCACCGCAGCCTGGAGATGTAGGACCTCGAGAGAGCCTGCGTCGCTCGATGCAGCGATTGGAGTTTACCGTGCGGCGCCCGGTGGCCGTGCTGATGGTGTTCTTGGCGGTGATGGTGTTCGGCGGTTTCTCTGTTCGCCTGTTGCCGGTCAACTTGATGCCCGAGATCTCCTATCCGAAATTAACTGTGCGGACCGAGTATCCCGGGGCTGCCCCCGCGGAGGTTGAGAACGACGTCGCGCGGCCCCTCGAGGAGCAGCTCGGTGTGGTGACCGGCGTGACCACGCTGTCCTCGGTGTCAACGTCGGGCAACTGTGATGTCGTGTTGGAGTTCACTTGGGACACCGACATGGACGACGCGAACCAGGACGTTCTTGAGAAGATCGATCAGGTGTTGCCGTCGCTGCCAGACGAGACCCAGCAGCCGCTCATATTGCGCTACGACCCCTCCCTCGACCCCGTCATGGTGTTGTCGCTGAGCGGCAGCGGAGAGCGGTTCGAAGGCGTGGGCGGGCTCAAATACCTCCGCCGGATCTCCGAGCGCTCTATCAAACGCCTGCTTGAGCCGGTGGATGGGGTCGCCGCGGTGAAGGTGAAGGGGGGTCTGCTCGAGGAGATAAGGGTCGAACTCGATGAGCGCGCGCTGCGTCGGACCGGCGTGGCGATCACTGAGGTTACATCGCGGCTCGCCGCGGAGAACGTCAATGTGGCCGGTGGCGCGATGCGGGAGGGCAACACCCGGTATCTTATTCGCACGGTCAATGAGTTTGAGAGCCTCGAGGACCTTCGCGATTTGGTCATCGCGTCCCGGCAAGGGCGTGAGATCCGGCTTCGAGACTTGGCGAAGGTGAGCTCCGCGTACGAGGATCGTGAAGTGGTCACGCGCGTCGATGGGCTCGACGCCGTGCAAATCGAAATCTACAAGGAGGCGGAGGCCAATATTGTCGACATGGCGACCCGGGTCCGTTCCCGTCTCAAGGGGGGGCGCGGCGGTCGTGGTGTGGTGGAGCGCATCGAGCGAGACCACGGCGCGAAGCTGCAGGTGGTCTCTGACCGCTCCTTGTTCATCGAGTCTAGCATTCAGGAGGTGTTGAACACTGCGCTGCTCGGCGGGTTGGTCGCGGTGCTCGTGCTGTTCTTCTTCCTCGGGGAGGGGATGACGACCGCCATCGTTGGCCTGGCGATTCCCATGTCTGTGATCATCACGTTCGCGCCGCTGAACCTCGCGGGCGTCTCCATGAACATCATGTCGCTGGGCGGTCTCGCGCTCGGGATCGGGATGCTCGTAGACAACGCCATCGTCGTCTTGGAATCGATCTATCGATGTCGCGAGGAGGGCGATACGCCGACCACGGCGACCTTGCGAGGGACCTCGGAGGTGGGCTCCGCTGTCGCCGCGTCGACATTAACGTCCATCGCGGTGTTCTTCCCGATGGTGTTCGTGGAGGGCATCGCGGGGCAGCTATTTGGTGACCTCGGGCTGACCGTCGTCTTCAGTTTGCTCGCCTCGCTCGCGGTCGCGCTCTTCTTCATCCCCATGATTTCCTCCCGCCGTTGGGCGCAGCCCGGGAGTGGAGACACGAGTGGAGACACGAGTGGAGACGGTGGCTCCTTCTTCGCCGACTTGAAGGCCGTGGCGGTGCCTCGCAGCGCGGTGGACTCGCTTCGGGCAGACC
Organism: uncultured Nannocystaceae bacterium; assembly: GCA_938084085.1. Classification (GTDB taxonomy): domain Bacteria; phylum Myxococcota_A; class Polyangia; order Nannocystales; family Nannocystaceae; genus JAAZXR01. The sequence continues at coordinate 2,232 of CALKDV010000033.1, read as the reverse complement.
TCCGGGGCGGCGCCTCGCGCCTGCGGCTGCTGGCGTTGTCGCCCTACCTACTCTTGCGCAGCGTGGGTCATCTTCTCTTGGAGATTCCGGCGCGGGCGGCCTGGGTGGTGTTCATGATCGTGTTCCGTGTCCTCGCGCTCGTGGCGGGAGGTCTCTTGTGGTTGGTTTCGAGGGCGCTGCGACCGGCGGTGTCGCTGTTTGGGCGCGGTATCGAGAGAGTTACGCTGATGTACCGCGGCATCGTCCGTGGCTCCGTTCGACGACCTGGCGCCGTGCTCGCCGTGGTGATCGGTGTGCTTTGTGTGACGTGGATGGCCGCCTATCGGCTTGACACCGAGCTGGTTCCCGAGCTGCACCAAGGAGAACTCTCGGTAGAGATGGCGCTCCCGGTGGGCACCCCCTTGGACGTCACGGACGTCGCCGCCGCGCGGGTCGAGGCGCGGTTGGCGGAGGAGTTAAGTCGCGTGCGGGCCATGGTGACCACCGTGGGAACCGAACGTGACGATGTCGACGAAGGCGAGCGAGGCGAGCACACAGCGACCATCGCGGTGTCGCTGTATGCGGGGGCAGGTCAACAGCGCGCGGCAGCGCTCAGTGACCTCGACGCCGCCTCGTCGTCCACGCCGAGCGAGGGCGAGACCGTCGCACCAAGAGAGTCCGAGGGCGCGGCCACGGGGCAAGAGGACGCGTGGACTGCCGAGTGCGGCGCTTCCAAGGCCAGCGCGATTTGCATCGAGAGGTTGGCCCTCGAGGAGATTCGCAAGGTCACGTCGGTGGTGCCAGGCCTTCAAACCACCGTCCGTCGACCGACCTTGTTCTCATTCAAGACGCCGGTGGAGGTGGAGGTGCGGGGCTATGACCTCGAGGCGCTCGCGGCAGGGACGACGATGGTCGAAGAGCGGCTTGCTGCGGTCCCCGGACTCGAAGATGTAAAGGCGTCGATCCGGCAGGGGAGTCCGGAGGTGCAGATCATCTACGATCGCGACACCCTCTCGCGCTTGAACCTCGACATCCGCACGGTGGCCGAGCAAGTGCGTGACAAGATTAAGGGGACCGAGGCGACGCGGTTCAACCGGCGGGACCGCAAAATCCCCGTGCGCGTGCGCCTCCAGGACGCGAGCACCGCGGGCGTCAAAGAACTGCGTGAGCTCGTGGTGAATCCAGGGAGCCCGCGCCCCGTCCCGTTGAGCGCGGTGGCGGAGATCAAGGTGGGGCGCGGCCCCAATGAGATCCGCCGCGTCGGACAACAGCGGGTGGGACTGGTCACTGCAAATGTGGAAGGCATCGGCTTGGGCTCGGCGTCGACGACCGTCGAGCAAGCGGTGGCAGAGCTCTCCTTGCCCGAGGGCGTCAGCTACGCGATCACGGGGCAAAGCGAGGAGTGGGCGACCTCTTCCAAGTCGCTGTATGTCGCGCTCGCGCTCTCCATCTTCCTCGTCTACGTGATCATGGCCTCGCAGTTCGAGAGCCTCGTCTACCCGCTCATCATTTTGGTGAGCATCCCGCTGGCCTTGGCAGGCGTCGTGGTGACGTTGGCCCTGGCGGGTATCCCGCTGTCGGTGGTGGTGTTCCTCGGCGTGATCATGCTCGCGGGGATCGTGGTGAACAACGCGATCGTCTTTGTGGACTACGTGAACCGCCTCAAGCTGCGCGGGCTGTCCACCCTGGACGCGCTGGAGGAGGCGGGAGCGATCCGGCTGCGCCCGATTTTGATGACCACGCTGACCACGGTGCTCGGCCTCGTCCCGATGGCCTTGGCCACCGGAGACGGCGCGGAGATTCGCCAGCCAATGGCGATCACCGTCATCGCGGGCCTCGCATGTTCGACGCTCTTGACCTTAATTGTCATCCCTACCGTCTACGCGCTCGTGGACCGGCTGGTGGGTGAACGCAGCTCCCAAACGCCGGCGATGCGGCTCGAAGACGAACTCTCTCAGGATCTTGAACTTGACGCCGTGGGGTACGAGGAGTTGGACGAGGCCGTGGAGGCCGTGCGGTCTGGGGGAGAGGCGGGCGAAGAGTCGTGAAGGGACTGCGCAACTCTGGGATCGTTCGGACCGCGCTCATTCGTCCGATCACGATGTTGATGGTGTTTGCGAGCGTCCTCGTGCTGGGGACCGTGGCGGCGCTCGATATCCCGCTCGAGCTGATCCCAACGGGCTTCTCGAACCCGTCGCTGAATGTCTCGGTAGCGTTCCCTGACGCGACGCCGCAGGACGTGGAAGAGCAGAT
>CALKDV010000032.1 GCA_938084085.1 uncultured Nannocystaceae bacterium | reverse complement strand
TCTGCATCGAGCTGGGGGACAGGGGTGGCGATGGGCTGGTCGATGGTCGCTGCCATCATCGGCACGTCCTTCGAGAATTATCGCCGTTTTTTCGCGCTGGACCTACCGGCGCGGAGTCCCGCGGCGCTCGTCGCACCCTCTGATCCGGTCGTGGAGCAGCTCCCCACGGCGCTGCGACCGATCGCGCGCGAGCTCACTTCGATCATCTCGGCGTTGGAGTCGATCTTTGAGGAGACGTTCGCGCTGTTTGTGAGCGAGGAGTCCGGGTCGCCGATGGACGAGGCGAACCTTAACGAGTTCGGGGCGTGGCTGTCCCGGTGGGACGGGCTCGACGAGGAGGCGCTCGCGGTGGCCCACGCGCGGGGCTTCCGTCTCGACGAGCTGCGGGGGCTGCTGTCGAGGCAGCTCGCGTTGGAGTCCACGGCGGGCGACGGCATGCGCCTCGCGACCGGGCTTGTGGTCGCGAAGGCCCCGCCCACGGACCGCAAGCCCAGATGGTGGCGACGGGGCGGCTCTGCGGCTCGCAAAGCGAACCACCGGGCGCTCAAATCCCAGGTGGCGCACCTGCGCGCGGTGATCGTGGAGCTTCGCCGTCTCGACGATGCGCTCCACATCGACGCCAGCCAGCCCTACCGATAGCGAGGTGAGATGCTGGCAGGTGGGGGGCTCGGCGGCCCTCACGAGGTTTGTGGGCGCGGCGCGCGGGACGTCGCTCCGGTCCCGCCCAGTATCCGTGGACCCGGGGGGGTCTCGCACGGGTGGCTTGCGCGGGGACCTGAGGGCTCGCACAATGGAGCCATGGGACGACACGCAGGACCAACTGGAATTTCGACGGGGGTGCTCGGTGGACGCGGCTGGCGCTGGAAGCTGGCGGCTGTCACCGCAGGTGCGGCGCTCACGTGGACTGCCATGTGTCCTCAGGACTCGACGGAGGACGAAGACGCGGTCGCGGCGACCGACGGTCTCGTGAATCGCCCGTGGCTCAACCGTATGCCCACCGGCGAACGGGACACGATTTTTCACCTCGCGCTCCTTAAACACCCCAAGGGGCGGGTGGGCGCCGCCGGGCATTCTTCGCAGTGGCGGCACCGCATCGAGGTGATGCGCTGGCGGCTCGAGGACGGCAGGCTCGGCGTTCGGTTCCCCCAAGATGGCGCGAAGGGGGAGCTTGGCGTGAAGACCTGGAAGTGCGGGGGAGAGGCGCCCGCGCCCTTCGATTTGTGCCTTGAGATCTCCAACGACGATCGCGCCATGACCCTGTACAGCCGCGAGGACTGGGAGATTCGCGTGGATCCCAAGTCCGGTGCGCTCGCGTCCCCTGCCTCGGCCGAGCGACTTCCTGCCCACGCGGCGTTCGACATGGCGGACGTGGTGCCCCTGCTGGGCGCGCCGATTTCCGCAGCATCCCGGCAGGCCTCCGCGCCCGATGCGTTGGTACGACTGCTCGACGGCGCTCGATGATCGCGGTAGGCCCGGTGACGATCCTGGGGGTCGGGGTCGCCCTCGCGTGCGGCGTGGGCTCGCTCCTGGCCAACCGACGCTTGCAGGCGGGGGCGCGCTACGTCGCCGCGCACCGAGAGCACGGCCCGCTCTCCTTGGATCACCTCCCGGACCACATGGCGGAGCTGGGTCGTGAAGGGCGGCTGATTCGCGTGGCCTTGGAGGGTGTGCAGTGGCAGTTGTCCTCGGCGGCGCGCGCCCGCGGGCCGGACGAAACCTCGCCACCGGGGCTGCTGCTCGCGGGTCTTCAGGTGCAGCTCGGGGAGTGGCTGTGCGCGTGGGATCGCCTCAACGCGCACGACCGGGACACGCTCCAGCAGCTTGGCGCGGATGTCGGGGGCCTCAAAGCGGTCCTGCGAGAAGAGGTGGATCGGGGACTGGATGGAGAAGACGCCATGGTGCTCGGCGCGGGGCTCCTCGTGCGCGACAGCCACAGCGCGACGACGCGTCTGCTCGCCCGCCGCGGCTCTCCTGGATGGCTCACGCGCAGTGGTCAACGGGACGCGCGCCGGCAAGACAAGCACCTGGGACGCGTGCTGCACTGCCTCGTCGAGCTTGAGGTCGCGATGCAGCGGACGCCGCGGGCCTACCGGTGACGGCGCAAGGCAGGGCTCAGGCCGACAGGATGCCGAGCTCGCGGCCGCGGTCTGTGAAGGCTTGGATGGCGTGATCGATCTGAGCGTCTGTGTGGGCAGCTGAGAGCTGCACGCGGATGCGCGCTTGACCCTTGGGCACCACGGGGTAGCTGAATCCGATCACATAGATTTTGTCTTTCAACAGCGCGTCGGCGAGCTCGGTGGCGAGGCGGGCGTCGCCCAACATGATCGGGACGATGGGCGTGTCGCCGGGCTTGACGGTGAAGCCAGCACCTTCGATGCCGGCTCGGAACCGTTTGGTGTTGTGCTCGAGGGTGTCTCGCAGGGTCGTTGAATCGGAGATCATGCGCATCACCGAGAGGCTCGCCGCGACGATCATGGGCGCCAGCGAGTTGGAGAAGAGGTACGGCCGCGAGCGGTTACGCAGCAGGTCCACGATCTCTTGACGCGCGCTGGTGAAGCCGCCGGACGCGCCGCCGAGGGCCTTGCCGAGGGTCGAGGTGATGATGTCCACGCGCCCCATGGCGTCGCAGTGCTCGTGAGTGCCGCGGCCGGTCGTGCCGATAAAGCCGGTCGCGTGGCTGTCGTCCACCATGACCATGGCGCCGTACTTGTCGGCGAGGTCGCAGATCTCCGCGAGGGGGGCGATGGTGCCGTCCATGCTGAACACGCCGTCGGTGGCGATGAGGCGCATGCGGGCGTCCTGGGTCGCCTGCAGGTGCGCCTCGAGCTCTTGGAGGTCGCGGTTGGCGTAGCGCAGGCGCTTCGCTTTGCACAAGCGGATCCCGTCGATAATAGAGGCGTGGTTGAGGGCGTCGGAGATGATGGCGTCCTCGGGCCCGAGGAGCGTCTCGAACAGCCCGCCATTG
>CALKDV010000031.1 GCA_938084085.1 uncultured Nannocystaceae bacterium | reverse complement strand
CTTGGTAGCCCTCGAGCTCTCCTTGCGCATTAAACTTCTGACCGGGCTCCCCGACCCGAGAGCCGATGCCAACGGTGTACACGCGCACTCCGAGCTTCGCGGCCTCGGCGGCCACCTCCAGCGGTCGGCTCCCGGTGTCTTCCCCATCGGTCAGCAAGATGACCACCTGGTCGGCCTCCGATCCACCCTCGGCAGCCCCGGCTTCGACCCGCGCCTCACTCAAAAAGGTGAGCGCGAGCGTCAGGGCGGATCCAAGAGAGGTCCCGCCTGGCTCCTCCGTCCGAGGATCGGCGCGCTGCAGGTACAGGCGCGGGATCCTCGTATCCTTGGTGAGCGGGAGCCCCCGGGGCGCGCCCGCGAACACCACGAGTCCTATGCGATCTCCCCGTCGCTCCGCGTCCTCAAAAAACCGGGTGAGTTCGGCCTCTAGTCGCTCACTTCGGCTCGGGTAGACATCCTGAGCGAGCATCGACTTGCTGTAATCGACGGCAACGACGATGTCCAACCCCCGCGTCGGGACGATCTCTGCGACCCCTCCATATTGCATGCGCAGCAGCCCGACCCCGCACAACAACATCGCGAGCACCGTGAACACGGTCGTCAGCGTTCGCCGAGTGTGACTGACGGAGGCCGTCAGCCGTCGCACGAGTCGATCGTCGCCGAGGGCGCGCATGGCATTCCGACGCTGGCGGCTGCCCCACACTGCCGCGAAGATCACGACGGGAATCGACAGTAACACCCACCAATAATGGGCGTGCGCGAAGATGGCGTCCTCGTAGAAGCTCACGCTGGCCGCGGCCTCCGCCGGCTGCCACGCGTCGAGTCTGGCCAGACTCATGGGAACCTCCTCAACCGGGTGTTCCGAAGCACGAGGTCCAGCAAAAGCAACAGCAAGGCGGGAAACAGCAGCCACTGAAAAAGCTCCGAACGGACGGAGCTGCTCTCGATGGCCGAGCGCTCAAGCTTGTCGAGCAAATCTTGAAACGAACTCGTGAGCGCGTCTCGGTCCACCGCCGTATACGCGTAGCCGCCGGTGACGCCTGCGATCCGCTCGAGCTGAGCTGGGTCCACGCCGCCGGCCCCGCCGCCCGCCTCATGCTGACCTACCAAAACCGTATAGATCCGAACCCCACGCTTCGCCGCCTCCTGGGCCACGGTGTCGGGGTCGACCCCACCCGCGTTGTGCACACCGTCGGTCAAGAGCACGATCACGCGACTCTCCGCCTCGGACTCATCCAAGCGGTTGAGCGCCACGCCGAGCCCCGCCCCGATTGCAGTCCGGGTCCCATCGAGCACCCGCAGCCGCATGCGTCGGACGAGGGCACGCAGAACATCATGGTCGAGGGTCAGCGGCGACACCGTCGAGGCGGTCGCACCAAACGCGACCAGCGCGATGCGGTCTTTGCCGCGACGCTGAATGAAATCGTCGAGGACGAGCTTGGCCGCCTCGAGTCGATTGGGCGCGAGGTCTTGAATTTCCATGGACTCCGACATATCGAGGACCATGGCGATGTCGATGCCCTCGTGTTCAACGTTGTCGAGAAGCCGCGCAGATTGCGGCCGCGCCAGCGCGACCGCCAACAGCACCGCCGCCGCGATCCGTAGCGCGTCCGGAAGACCAACGAGTCGACCCGCCATCCCGCGCCCGAGCCTCGCGAGGGTCCGAGTCCTGGCCATCCGAAGGCTGGGCGGCCTCGCCTCCATCCCGTTACGAACCAGGGGGGCAAGCAACGGCCCGAGCGCCGCCAGAAGCCACGCCGGGTGGCGAAGCTCCACATATCGAAGATCTTGCCCCACGAACGCAGCAAAAATCCCGGCGACCACAGCCAGCAACACGAGCGCTTGAAGAATCGTCCACGCCGAGCCTCGAATCATGCGGACTCCTCCCCGGCCGAGTGGGCCCTCTCACGCGCCTTAGCGTCGGCCGCCGCCTTCGCCGTCCGCAACGCGGTCTCCGCCTTGGCCACGAGGTCACGGACCGATTCGAGATCCTCGCGCGCCTCGTCGGAGGACGGGGACACCCGCGCGAATTTGATGAGATCCGAGCGTTCGAGGAACGCCAACACGTCCGTCGCTGACAAGGGTCCAAGATTCGCGTCACCCTTCACGAGCAGCTCCCGAAGTTCGTCGGTAGTCCTGTCCATCGCTGCGATCTCAAACCGCCCCTCGATGTAGGCCTTCGTGATGTCCGTCAAATCGAGGTAGTACGTCGCCGAGTCGCCGCGCTCAAGCATGGCCACTCGCCGCACCTCCAAGGAGTCGAGCGCCTCGATCGCGATTTGGTCTGGCGGGATCACCGGCACGAGCACCGGCGTCGGTCCGCGCGCGAAGAACCTGCGAAACAGCCACCAGAGCAACGCCGCGAGCAACACCCCGACGAGGAGCCCGTAGATGATCCACGCCATCGCCTCGTTTGGAAAATCTGGAGAGAGCGGACGCTCTTCACCCCGACGCTCCGGGGACGGCTCATTGATCGTGAGGGAGTCCACGACAAACTTGCTCGCCGGCACCTGAATTGTGCTCACCTCACCGTCCGGCGTCACCGCCGTCAGCTCAAAGGGAGGAACACTCGCGTCCCCGATCTCAAACCGCTGCAGCGCGAAGGTGAACACCTTTCGAAATCCATCCCCGGTGGGCACCGCGGGCGATTCCTCCACCCCGACGATCTCAACGCCAGCCAATTCAACGCCGATGGGGAGGTTGATGGTCAGCCCCGCCGGGTAGACCGCCGTCACCTCGTAACTCAGCACATCCCCAATTCGCGACGGATCCGGAGACACGCGCGCGCTCACAGCGACGTCGCTCGCGGAAGGCGCGAGCGTCGGGTCCACGGCGGGTCCCGGAGCGAGGGAAGGCGCGGGCGACCCCGACGCAGGATCAGGCGGCGTCTGGGCGAACGCGAGACTCGCGCCCAACATCCACACACCTGCCCACGCAGCCACGAGACTCCAACTCGCCCACGACATGGGAGCCCTCATCGTCGCATCCTCCGGGCACGCCTCTCAAAGAACCGCACCATGGGCTCTTGCCAAGACTCGCCGCAGGTGACGCTCATGGTCTCCAGCCGCAGGCGCGCCATCAAGCGATCGAAGCGATCGCACTCGGCCCCCGCGGCCACCCTATATTGCTCAGCGCGCCGCGGGCTGAGATCGATCGCAGCGCCGGAGACGATCCCCAGCAACTCCAGATCCTCTGGCGCGACGAGCCCCAACGGCGGGAGTTCACGATCCATGGGATCCTCAACGCGAACGGGGATGAGGTCATTGCGTCGTCGCACAAGCTTGAGCGCCCGCTCGAAACGTCCGGCGCCATCTTCAGGGAGCGCGTCTACAAAGTCGGAGATCAACGTGACCACCGCGTGGCTCTTGCCCATACGAGCGAGATATTCGAGCCCCACCTCATGACGAGTCTTTCGACTCGATGGCTGATGAGTCAGGATACGGGAGATCACCGCCAACACGTGCTTCCTGCCGCTGCGCGGCGGGACAAACAACTCCACCTCGTCGGTGTATCCGATCAAGCCCACACGGTCGTTGTTGCGGATGGCAGAGAATGCGAAAGTCGCCACGAGGCGCGCCACGAGCTGGCGCTTTGTGAACCCGCGGCTCCCAAGATCGAGCGAGCCCGACATGTCCACCAGCAGCATCACCGTGAGCTCTCGCTCCTCCGTAAACTGCTTGATGTGGGGGGCGCCCGTCCGCGCGGTGACATTCCAATCGATGGCCCGCACGTCATCACCGGGCTCGTAGGCCCGCACCTCGGCGAAGGCGATCCCTTGCCCTTTGAACACCGACTGGTACGAGCCCGCGAGATGTTGATCCACCAGCCGCGCGGTCTGAAGCTCGATCAAGCGCACCTGACGGAGTAGCTCCGTGGTCTCCGCCCTGAGGTCTTCTGCGCTTTGTTGCTTCATGGCCCTCGCCTCCCGCTCTCACTCAGGGGACGTGTACATGTTCGAGGATGGTGCGGATGATCTGCTCGACCGTCTTCCCTTCGGCCTCCGC
>CALKDV010000030.1 GCA_938084085.1 uncultured Nannocystaceae bacterium | reverse complement strand
TCTCCACGCAGCGACGCCGCCGTTCGAACGAGCTGAAGAAACTCCGCTCGGTAGCCCTCGCGGTCTCGCCCTAGCGCGCCCGAAGCCAAGGCGTAGACGTCCGCGAGTGAACCGTCTGAAGAGAACTTGGAGTCCCGCAGCATGAGGCCAAAGGCGGTGACGCTCGCGGCGAATCGGAAGGCGTTGGAGGCCGACGTCAGATCACCGCCTTTATCTTGGACGGCGTAAGAGACGAGCTTGCTCCGAGTTCCTTGAGGTGTCTTGTAACGGAGCTTCAGGTGCAACAGCTCCCCTGAGGTGGCGTCCTCGTCGGCTTTTCGCGCGGTTTGGTAACGGAGGGGATCCACGTCGCCGCGCGCCCCGCGTCCATCCGCCAAAATCACCTCGTACATCGCGGTGACCGTGTGTCCCGCGCCGATCTCCCCGGCGTCTTTCTTATCGTCGTTGAAGTCACGGTTGGCCAAGGCGCGGTTCTCGTACCCCACGAGGCGGTAGGAGGCGACCTCGGTGGGGTTGAACTCCACCTGAATTTTTACGTCTTTGGCGATGGTCATGAGGGTAGAACCAGCCTCTTTCACGAGGACCTTCTCCGCCTCGCGAACGGAGTCGATGTACGCGTAGTTGCCGTTGCCCTTGTCGGCGAGCATCTCCATGGTCGAGTCTTTGACGTTCCCCGTGCCGAATCCGAGGACCGACAAAAAGACGCCGCGCTCTCGTTTTTTCTCGATCAGGCGGGTGAGCTCCCCGCTGCTCGTGGAGCCGACGTTGAAGTCGCCGTCGGTCGCCAATATGACGCGGTTGATTCCCGCGGGATCAAAATTGCGTTGGGCGAGATCGTAGGCCAACTCGATGCCGGAGGCTCCGTTGGTGGATCCCCCCGCGCGTAGACGGTGGAGCGCGTTGAGGATGGAGCGCTTGTCTTCACCGGAGGTTGGGTCGAGCACGACGCCCGAGGCTCCGGCGTAGACGACGATCGACACCATGTCGTCGGCGCGGAGGTTCTCTACGAGCATGGACAGCCCCTCCTTGAGGAGGGGGAGTTTGTCGCCGGAGTTCATCGAGCCGGAGACGTCCAGCAAAAACACGAGGTTGCGTCGAGGCGCTTGCTCCGCGTGAAAATCTTTCCCTTTGATCCCGATTTGGACGAGGCGCGCGTCGTCATTCCACGGGCAGTCGGCGACCTCAGCGTTGACGGCGAAGGGGGTGTCTCCCCGCGGCTTCGAGTAGTCGTAGCTGAAGTAATTGACGAGCTCTTCGATGCGGATTGCGTCCGCAGGAGGGAGGTGTCCCCGGGTGAGGAAGCGCCGCATGTTGGCGTAGGAGGCCGTGTCCACGTCGATGCTGAACGTGGACAGGGGAGCGTCTGCGACCTGGGAGTATTCGCGCTCCGCGATGTGGTCGTAGGCCTCCGCCGAGTGCCCAGCGGGAGCCTCGATGCGTCCGTGATGCTCGACCGCGACCCCAGCGAGCGGGCGGTCTGCCATGGGGCCGGGCCTACTCTTCATGGCGCCACCTCGGCGGGGTGCCCTCGCCTGTTTGGCTCTCGTGCGCCGCGTCGAGCCGCGATCGCGGCGAGAGGAGGTCCCGAGTCCGCCGCCATCGATACTGGCCCCGCGGCCTTGGAGGCTCATTGTAAGCCCGGGGTGTGTCTCGCCGGCGACCGCGATCGATTCTTCGGCCGGGGTCGCCGGGTGCGGCACATCCTCACTATGGGACGAGGGGGAGGTCTCATCGACGGTCGCGTATTCTGCGTCACCTTCGGGCGGCGCCTCGCGCTCCACGTCGTAGGCGTACCGTGTGGACTCCGAGGGGGAGACATAGACCGTGTCTTCGGTGTCTTGAATCATCTCGCTCGCACACCCCGTGAGGAGCAGCGGGGCCGTCAATACGGCGGAGAAGATGAAAAGGTGGGGTCGGTGTCGTTTTGTGTGGCGCATGTCGAGGGTTCCTTTTGTGGACTCGAGGGAAGGAACGCCCGACGCAGCAATCGGCTTACAGCGCGCGAATATTTTTTCATTTTTTTTGGGAGATGGGCGGCCGTGGCCGGTCCGAGTGCCGCAAGAAACTCCTGCAGACGCACGGGCTCCCCAAAAGATTCACCGCGGGCTATTTTTTTGATGGGTCGCCACGGCGTCGGAGCAGGTCGCGCACTACGGCGAGCGCGCGGGACAAGTCCTCGTGGGCGGCGATGAACCCGTGACCCCGTCGAATCCAGGCGTGATGTGCCGGATAGGGGGCGCCGCGCAGTAGCTGGAGCGTGGCCTCATAGTCCGCGGGGGTTGAAAAGATGGTCTCCTCCAGCGAGCACGGGAGGCCGAGATGCCGGGCGTCCTCCGCGTCTTCGAGCACGTGACCGTGCAGGGAGGCGGCCGGGGCTCGGTCGCTCCACGCGGTCTGCAACACCGCGAGATGAAACATCGTGTCCGAGGTGGGGCGAAGCTTCGCAGCGTGCGCTCGGTATCCAACCCGCCAGCCGTCGAGATCCACGTCGACGATCTCCACAATCTCCCGTGGGGCGAGCCTGCCAGGTGTTCGCCCCGAGGGGGTGACGAGCAGACCGCCCTGGGCGGTTCGAACCGCCGCGTTGCCCGCCGCCAGACCATCGTTGAGCGGCGGACAGCAGCCGAGGGCGTCGAGTTCGGTGACGGCCGCGGCGAGCGTCGCAGCGCCGGCGTCGTCGGAGGTCTCACGTGGCCCGAGGTAGTCGCACGCGAAGCGCACCCGCACCCCAGCTTCGATGAGCTCTGCCATCTACGTCGGACCTCCGGAGACGACCGAGGGAACTCGAGGATGATCCAGCCACGCGCGGGAGAAGTCCATCCACAAGGCGAGGCCCGCGAACGCGCCGAAGGGAGCATAGGCGGAGCGAATCGCGGCGTCGGAGCGGCCCTCGCTAAGATGACTTCGCACGGCAGCGTCGAGCGCGAGGTCGTCGTAGCGGCCGAGGAGTCGCAGCGCTTGACCCGCCGCGTAGGGTCCAAAGCCGGGGCGCTGTTGGAGGGCGCGTCGCAGCACCGCGATCTGCTCGCCGGAGGTGCCGGCGCCAGGGTTGAGTCGCGAATCGTCGCGCCTCCCTCGTCGGGACAGATCCACACAGCCTGGGGCGCGGTAGCCGACGCGCACCCGTTCACGCCACCATTCGGCGGACTTTCGCGCGCAGGCTGCCGCCGTGGGGAACGCGTGACGACCGGTGGGGCTGCGCCTGCCCAGGGCTTGGACCAGGGTGCGACTCATGGTCTGGGTGTTCGTCCACGTGCAGTTGGTGGTCAAAAGAATCTTGAGTTGGTCTTCGAAGATGCTCGGCGATCGCAGCAGCCGACCCGCGCCCAACGTTGCCACCCATCGCAGCCGTGGTGTCTTCGCGCAGATCCGCCAAAACGGGCTCAGGTCTTCGTCGAGCCGGAACATCCGCTGAATGATCGCGCGGATTCGGAGCGTGGCTCCTCGAGAGAGCGCGCGGTGCGACTGCAACGAGGCGAGAATCGCCGCGCCGTTGTGCCGCATCCGCACCTCGACCACGTCATCTTCGTGGGTCGTGGCGAAGTACAACGTGGCCGTTTGGGCCTCCCACTCGAAGGGCGCGAGCTGGTACCAGCCGTGA